>CAMJTZ010000034.1 GCA_946408865.1 uncultured Clostridia bacterium | reverse complement strand
CAGCACGCCGCTGAGGCGCTTGATAAAGTAGGTGTCGCCCGTGTCGGAGAGGATCAGGTTCAATGTCAGGTCGTCCTCCTGGGCCGCGATCGCGTCGGTGGCGATATCGATGAAATTCAGGATCATGTCCCCCGTCATGGACTGGCGCACGTCCGTTCCGCCGTTGGCCACCTTGCCGCTTTCGGTCTGGTTCCCCGTCCGCAGTTCCAGCGCGCCGGTCAGATACGCGTTGCGCCACGTGCCGCTCTCCGCCTGGTAGCCGAGCTGCTCCAGCGCGTCGGCGCACAGATCGCGGGCCGCCTGATTGGACGGATCCGCAAACACCAGTTCTTTCGTGACCTGCGCCACCCACTGGTATTCGCCCTTTTCATAGTCCGCCCGGGCCATCTCCAGCACCCGGTCCGCGTCTCCCAGATACTCCACCCATTTCTTTGCGGTGTCCTCCGGGGACAGGGGGTTCAGGTTCACGGGGTTCGCGTCGTACCATCCCATGTACCGCTGGTAAACCGCCTTGATATTGTGGGACAGCGTGCCGTAATACTGGCGGGTGTACCAGATCCGGTTCAGTTTCTCCGGCAGCTTCAGCGTGTTGCTGATTTCAGCGCCGGTCATGCCCAGGTTGATGTAATGCAGCGTCTGGTCGTTGATGTATTTGTATACGGCCGCGGTATTCTCCAGGTAGGCCTTGATCTTTTCGGTCTCCCAGTGCGGCCAGTTGTGGCTCTGGAAAACGACGTCCGTCTCGTCCCCGAAGCGCTGCTCCGCCGCCACGATGTATTTGGACCACGCCAGGGCGTCCCGCACCTGCGCGCCGCGCAGGGTGTACAGGTTGTGCATGGTGCCGGTGCAGTTTTCCGCAAGCCACAGGCCGCGGTACCGGGGGAAATACGCGTTCATTTCGGCCGGCGCTTCCGTGCCGGGCGTCAGCTGGAACTGTATCTCGAGGCCGTCGATGGTGACGGTCTCGTCGCTGCAGACTTCATAAGTCGGAGCGACAAGCCCGACGTTGCCTACCGCCTGGCCCAGGCCGATGCCCATCGCCATTTTCCCGGTCACTCCGGGCTGAAGCAGCACGCCGTACTGATACATGGCGCGGCGGCTCATGGCAGCATTGCAGTAGATGTTCTCGGAAACGGCGTGCTCCAGGAAACCTTCCGGCGCCAGGATCACCACTTTGCCGGATTTCAGCTGCTCCTCCAGGGGCAGGCCCGCGTCCGCGGCGTCCTCCCGGTCAATCAGGCCCAGAATGCCGCCGTAATGGTCCACATGGGAATGGCTGTACAGCACCGCCTTGATGTCCAGCTTTCCGAAATGCTTTTCCATCAGCGCCTTTGCCGCCGCCATGTCCTGGGTGCACATCAGCACGTCGAACACAATCCATCCGTTGTCGGTGCGGATGAAGGTGGCGTTCGCCATGTCGTATCCGCGCACCTGGTAGATCCCGTCGCATACTTCAAACAGGCCCGCGTACTGGTTGTACAGCGTGTTGCGCCACAGGCTGGGGTTCACGGTGTCGGGCGCGGTTTCCAGCTCGTTGACAAAGCTGTAATCAGCAACGTTCCAGACCTCGTTCCCCTCGTCGTCGTAGATCACCAGCGCCTCCGGCGCCTCGATCAGCCCGCGCAGGGCGCATTCCTGTTCGGATACGTCGGAGAAATCCAGTTTGTCATACCAGCTTTTGTTCGCCTCCGCGGTGAACTCCGTCGCGGGTTTGTTCTCCGCCATTGCAGTACATATCAAAATCATCAGGAGCGCCAAAGTGAGAAAGATGAACTTTTTCATATGCTTTTTTCCTCCTCTGTCCGGGTACATCCTCTGTATTTTAATATTCGCCGTGGTCCCCGTTCTTCCTTCATCGCTTCTCTGTCTCTTCGGTTCCTCCCTGATACCCGCGGTATTTCAGAAGGAGCAGATATTCGTCCGTATCCTCTTCCGGCTTCCTTTCCCCGGTGGCGGCAAATCCGTGTCTTGCATAAAAGCGCATAGCCCTTTCGTTCTTCTCCAGTACCCACAGATGATCCGCCTGATGCTCCTTCACCGCGTACTCCAGCAGCTGGCTGCCGATGGAGCCGTTCTGCAGAACAGGTTCCACAAACAGTCTGGCGATATAGGTCCCCTCAATCTTAATGAAACCCTTGACCGTCCCGTCGTCGTATACATACAGGCTGTCCAGCTGGGATTCATACGCCTGCATCAGGGAAGGAACCTGCAGTTCCTCAAAGTAATATTCATCCGACTTGAAAATCGGATAGAAATAAAGCCGGTAGTTAAAAATCTGGATCTCCGCAATGCGCGCCAGATCCTTTTTTTCTGCTTTCCGGATCATCGTGTGTGCACCTCTTTTCTGCGGTAAATGCTTTACCCGTCCATTCTCTCTTCGTCCTCCCGGATCCCCATCTTGACGATCAGATCTCCGAGAGATTTATCATACTGTTCCCGGGAAATCGCGCCATGCTCCAGAAATGTATCCAGCAGCTGTTTCTGCCTCTGGAAAAGTTCCTTTTTCTTCTCGTCCTGATTACTTGTCATTTGATCATGATCACTCCCGGATATTTTCAGAGCCATAGACCGTCCCGCCCGGGTCAGATATACCACGCCGGAATCTGGAACAGATTGTCCCGGAGCATCCCGGGAGCAGGGCAGGTACATATGATGGCTCCGGATCCGCGTTTTTTCTCACTTACTTTGTCAAGAACGGGGAAAGCAGACGCTTCATCAGCGCTGACTTTTGCCGCCTGTTTGATCTCGATCGGATAGAGCACCCCGTTCTCTTCAATAATCAGATCAATTTCGCTTTCAACTTCGACGGTCTCACCATTCTTTTTGACTTTTTTTCTGTCGCGGCCTCTGTAATAGGACACGCAATAACGATAGTCAATCCCTCTGTTGGAATAGGACTTCAGAATCTCTGAAATGACAAAGGTTTCAAAGAACGCGCCGCTCATCGCCCCATTGGCCAGTGTGTCCGGGGTAAGCCAGCGGGTCAGATATGCCGCAAGCCCGGTATCGCGGAAATAAACCTTAGGGCTTCTGATCGCCCGGTTCAGCACGCCCGGCGTATACGCCTCGAGCAGATATACAATCCCGGAAGCTTCCAGAATGGACATCCACGCTTTTACTGTCGTCTGATCTCTCCCGATCTCATCCGCAATATTGCTGTAATTAACCATCTGTCCGGTCCGCGCGGCAACGGCGACCATGAAGCGTCTGAAATCATTCAGATTCTGGACGGCTGTCAGTGTACGCACGTCTCTCTCCAGATAGGTTTTTACATAGCTGGAGAAAAACAAGCTCCAATCCGCTTCCGGATCCTGCAGCGCGGGATACCCGCCCCGGTGAATTCTCTCCCAGATATTCGCCGGCGCGATGACGCTTTGATTGCGCTCTTTGATGTAATCCATCGTGGGAACGAAAGGAAGTCTGAAGGAGTCACGGTCAATCTCGCGCTGGGACAAGGGCGCAAGTTCAATGACAGCGACTCTTCCTGTCAGCGATTCAGAGGCTTTCTCCATCAGTTCCAGAGGCTGTGAACCGGACAGACAAAACCGTGCGTTCTCATCGGATGCGTCACAGGCAATTTTGATATAGCGGAACAGATCCGGCACTCTCTGAACTTCATCATAGATGACAGGCGGCGGGTTGAGCATCATGAACATATTCGGATTTTCGGCGGCCTGTTCCTCGATGAACGGATCGTCAAGGAGCACATACTTTTTGTCGGGAAACAGCTCCTTTATCATTTTTGTTTTCCCGGTTTGCCGCGCTCCGGTAATAAGAATGCTTTTGAATGTTTTATCAGAATGCAGGACAATATCTTCGATGGCCCTTTTGATGTAATCCATTCCAAGCCCTCTCTTTCGGCAAATCCTGGATTCAATCCCGGATTTGCCATAATTATACTGCCACGCAATCATAAACGCAAGAGACAATTTCGACAATTCCAGGATTCATTCCCGGATTTGCCAGATATAACGCATATTCACTTTTTCGCCCGCATTCTCAATAGTCGCAACTCCTCACTGAGGAGCTTTCTCCTTTTCGAAGGGACCATGGGGACGGTTCCTGAACGCTGAAAAAACAATACAAAGTTTCCCCATTATCTCAGTCCGTTGGCGAACACCCATGAATAAAACAGCTCTTTGGGCGGCTTAACATATTCATAATCCAGAAGCGACTCTCTTGTTTCGATTACTGTTTATGAATGTCTCTTTTTAATTGCTTTTGATAAACTTCAGCGCCCATCTTTGATCGATAACAGGTTCAGAAGCAAGCAAAGGCAGGATGAAAAAAGAATGAAAAAAGTAACGGCCCGGCGCTGCCACGACTCACTCAGGAATCGTATATACCCGTGTAACCCCCAGTAAAGCAAACAAAAATTCAGGAGGAAACAAAGAATGAAGAAACTGATTGCAACCCTGCTGGCCCTGGTTCTGGCCCTGTCCCTGGCGCTGACCGCAACGGCGGAAGAAACCGCCCCCACCTTCATGAACGGTGTTCAGTTCAACATGAACCTGGATCAGGTCATGCAGCTGGTCCAGCTGCCCGCCCCCGAGATTGACCGGGAGCTGACCCGCGGCCCCGTGGCTTTCACTGAACTGGAGTATGAAGACGTCCGGGATAACTCCTTCCTCTGCGATCTCAGCTTCAAGTTTGTGGATGACAAGCTGGTGGCCCTTCATATGGACATGGCGGACGGCACCAACTACGAAGCCGTGAAAGCCAGTCTGATCGCCACCTATGGCGGTGAGGCGGTTCCCTTCGACACGGCGGCAATCGGCAACGGCAAGTACGCCGTTGACGATGACGGCGACCTGGAGGACTGCAAGGAAATGATCGTGGCCAACGGTGTGACCATCGTGCTGGAACAGGATCGCGAAGGCGATATCGATGTGACCCTGCTGGATCCCGCCGCGGCATACCTCAGCAAATAATCTGAATCAGACACCCGGGAAAAAAAGGCGCCCGTACCGCTCAGGCAGCGGTACGGGCGCTTCACTTTGGGATTCTCCGGTCCGCATCTTTTGTCTTCACGGATGTCCTTGAGCCTAGGTGAAAATTCCTTCTTGATCGAATTATACAGTTCGTCTGTCATTTGGGCATATCATGAGTCTTCCCCCCCAATCAGTTTCCGCCGGTCAGTTTTTGTTTACAGGTGCAGAATAACGTTGTTGCTGTTGAAGGTGTTGAAATACCGGAAATCCTTCGCCAGCTTCGTCACGGTCCGGATCCCGGGCATGGTTTCCGGATCCTCCGCGGCGTGAGCCCGGTAAAACGCCGTCGGATCGAATTTCCGGGTATTGTCCCGCAGGCTCAGGCAGACGCCCCCGTCCTCCGCATACAGCCGGAAATCAATCCTGGCCGGCGATGATCAGATGTTTTCCCATTTTTCTTCCCGTTTCGTTCCTTTTCGTCAGAATCCGGAGGTCTCAGAACAGATGGAAATTATATTACACACGTCCTTCCGCCGTGTCAATTGCCGCCGGCCCCGGCAGGGATTCAGGGGCCGGAAACGAATTTTATATCCGTGAATCCCTTTGGAGTGAAAACGGAGGCGGAAGGATATGAGACAGGTTTTTATCGCGAGCATCTGCCGGGAGGGCGTGCTCGGCGGCGGCATCACCGCGGACGACGAAGCGCTGACCTTCCGGACGGGAAAAGTGACCGTTTCTCCCGCGCTGCGGCACCTGGTGCTGAAATACAGCGATATGCGGGGATTCACAAGGAAGCAGGCGCTCTGTTTCCCGGTTTTTTCCATTGAAATGAACGACGGTGAAATCTATAAGTTTATCATCTTCAGCCCGAAGCGGTTCAGCGCTCTCCTGCGCGCAAAAGTAAAGCCGTCATCTTAATTGACATTCCTTTTCCGCTTCCCTGGCCAGCAGGAAAGCGCCCGTAATGCCGCTTTTCGTGCCGAGGCCCGGCTCGACGATATAATTCTCCATCTCTGAAACAATCGCGGGGTGCGCGATATATCCGTTCAGAAGCTGCAGCACTCTTTCGCGGATCATGGGCAGCAGGAACTTCTGCTGCATCACGCCGCCGCCCAGAATAATCACCTCCGGCGAGAAGGACAGCACCGCGCTGGCGCAAAGCTGCGCGAGGTATGCGCTTTCCAGCTCCCAGGCCGGATGGTCCGGCGGCAGCTCCGCGCCCGGCTTTCCCCATCTTTTTTCAATGGCGGGGCCGGAGGCCAGTCCCTCCAGGCAGTGGGGATGATAGGGGCAGACGCCCCGGGGCATCGGATCGTCCGGTTCGGGCACCACGCTGATATGGCCGATCTCCGGGTGCATGAGGCCGTGCACCGGTTTCCCGTGGATGATGACGCCCCCGCCGATGCCCGTCCCCACCGTAACGTACAGGCAGTTTTCCTTTCCCTTCGCCGCCCCCAGGCAGGCTTCCGCCAGCGCCGCGGCGTTGACGTCCGTATCCAGGCCCACCGGCACCTGCAGCGGATCCCGGAAAGCCTGCAGCAGCGGAAAATGGCGCCAGGCCGTCTTGGGCGTCTCCATGATGGAGCCGTACCGGGGGGAGCGCCGGTCCAGGTTCAGCGGCCCGAAGCCGCCGATCCCCAGCGCGGAGATGGAATGCGCCGCAAAAAACGCGATCATCTCCGGCATCGTCTCCTCCGGCGTTTTCGTCGGCACCCGGGTCTGATCCTGAACGTTTCCTGTCTCGTCCATCACGGAAAGCACCATCTTGGTTCCGCCCGCTTCCAGCGCGCCGTAGGTTTTCATGCCCTGCTCCTCCTGTCCGGCCGGTTCGGTGCTGAATCACGGTTTTCCGGCCGTTCTGCTGCATTTCTGTGCAGTATTTTTTTATCAGATGTTGTTAATCAAGTCAATCCTTTCTCCCCTGTCTCAGAGCTGCCGCAGCCAGCGGGCCGCCAGATCGATCCACTCCTGGCATTCCGGGCGGATCCTGTCCGCCCCCGCCGGGTAAACCTGGTCGCTGGCCAGGGAAAGGCCATGCTCTCCCCGCTGCCAGATGTGCAGTTCAAAAGAAACCCCCTGCCTGCTGAGGGCCTGTGCCATCAGCAGGCTGTTTTCTACGGGAACGCTTCCGTCTTCCCGCGTATGCCAGAGGAAGACGGGCGGCGTGTCCTCCCGCACAAAATGCTCCAGCGACACTTCGTCCTTCAGGCTTTCATACGCGTCCCCCAGGAGGTTTTCGATGGATCCCCGGTGGGCGTATTCCCCGGAGGTGATCACCGGATAGGCCAGGATCATCGCGTCCGGCCTGCATTTCCTGCCCTGCGGCATCCGGTGCCACTTCAGGCCGATGTGCGCCGCCGCGTGCCCGCCGGCGGAAAAGCCCAGAACCGCGATTTTACAGGGATCTCCGAACCATTCCTCCGCGTGCTCCCGGGCGAAGGCCACGGCTTCCGCCGCCTCCTCCAGGGCTTTCGGGTAGCGTGCCGGAGCTACGGAGTAGCGGACGATCACCGCCTGGAATCCCAGCGCCAGCAGGCGCAGAGCCACCGGCTCCGCTTCCCGGTCGCTGCGCCAGGCGTAGGCGCCGCCGGGAAAAACCAGCACGACGGGCCGCTTTCTTTCCGCTTCCACGGCCCGGTTGTCCGTCAGGTAGGTTTCCAGCTCCACGCCGGTTTCCGGGAGCCCGATCACTTCATGCCGCATTTCTTTTTTCCTTTATTTCAAAGTCTTTATTTCACAATCTTCGCCGCGAACTCGGCAGCCGCTTTCAGGTCCGCCTCGTTGGGCCGGCCCTTGTGCATGCCCTTGAATTCGCCCTTGCAGTGGAATTCGCGCTCGTCCATGGCGATGCCGGCCTTGTCCGCCTCGGCTTTGACCTTTTTCCAGGTGGAGTTCAGCATGGCCGCGGAGCCGAAGTTGACGATTTTGCCCACCTTGCTCTTGTCCAGCGACCGGACAAAATCCCGGACTTCCGGATCGATGCTGAAGGCGTAATAGGAATTCCCGAGGAACAGGATATCGACCGCCTCCGTGACGGGGGTGCTGATCGGCAGCGCTTCCGCGCCGACGGCCTTCGCGACGGCCTCCGCGAGACGCTTCGTGTTTCCGGACTTGGTGTAGTATCTTACCGCAACTTTCATGGTGGTTTCCTCCCTGAAAAGAAATAATTGTGTATCTTTTATGCAATCATATTTTATCATACATATATGGCTCTGTCAACCCGTTTTCACCATCCCGGCGCCGGCAATGCGTAAAAACGCGGAAAAACGGAGCGGCTGCTCCGTTTTTCCTTCGCGGTGTTTTATTCGGATACTTTCATGCGGATCTCCGCCACGGCGCAGCCGGGCATCTTCACGCGCAGGGTGTCCCCCTGAATGCTGAAATCGCTGAACGCTTCCGTCTTCAGCGGCGCGTTATCGAAGTCGTTGTATTCGCCCATCTTTCCCTGCAGGATGCGGCCTTTCGCTTCCTGCACCGGGACGCTCGCGCAGATTTCCACCTCTTCCGCCTTGTCCGGATCGAGGTTGGTCAGCGTAACGGTCACGATGCCGTCCTTTTCGGAGGCGGAAGCGGTGATCCCGGGCAGGGCGTGCTTCTCCGTGCCTGCCTGCGCCGCTTCGATGGTGCAGCCGAGTTCCTTCGCGTCCATGTGGTGCTGGTACAGGTCGAACACGTAGTAGGTCGGCGTCAGCACCATCTTCCCGTCCTTTGTCAGGATCACGGCCTGGAGCACGTTGACCGTCTGAGCGATGTTCGCCATATAGACCCGGTCGCAGTGCCGGTTGAAGATATCCAGGTGGATGGCGGCCACCATGGCGTCCCGCATGGTGTTCTGCTGATACAGGAATCCCGGGTTGGTGCCGGGTTCCACTTCAAACCAGGTTCCCCATTCGTCGACAATCAGGCCGACCCGCTTCTCCGGATCGTATTTGTCCATGATGTCCGCGTGCAGCTTGATCTTCCGCTCCATGTCCGCGGCGATCGCCAGGGTTTCCCAGTAGTCCTCCGCGCTGAATCCGGTGGCCGGGTTCTTGTGCTCCCAGCCGCCGGGAATCGTGTAGCTGTGCATACTCAGCCCGTCCATGCAGAACGCCGCGTTCTTCATGAGGACTTCCGTCCAGTTTGTGTCGACGTCGCTCGGGCCGCAGGCAATCCTGTACAGTTTGTTGTCTCCGTAGTTCCGGCAGAAGTGCTGGTACCGGCGGTAGGTGTCCGCGTAGTATTCCGGCCGCATGATTCCGCCGCAGCCCCAGCTCTCGTTGCCCACGCCGAAGAACCGGACGCCCCAGCTGTCCTGCCGGCCGTTCGCGCGCCGCTCCCGCACCACGGAGGAGTCCCCGTCCGAGTTCAGGTATTCGACCCATTCGCTCATCTCCTGGGCCGTTCCGCTGCCGACGTTGCCGGTGATATAGGGATCGCAGCCGACCTGGCGGCAGAGTTCCAGGAATTCATGCGTGCCGAAGGAGTTGTCCTCCGTCGTGCCGCCCCAGTTGGTGTTGACCATGTTCCGGCGCTGTTCCTTCGGGCCGATGCCGTCCCGCCAGTGATACTCGTCCGCGAAGCATCCGCCCGGCCAGCGCAGCACCGGCAGGTGAATGGCCTTCAGCGCCTCGACCACGTCCGTCCGGATCCCCGCGACGTTCGGGATGTCGCTGTCCTCCCCGACGAAAATGCCGCCGTAGATGCAGTTGCCCAGATGCTCCGAAAAGTTCCCGTAGATATACCGTGAGATGGTCCCCGCCGACTGATCCCGCCAGATGGTGATCTTTGCCATTCCCTGTTCCTCCGTATGCTGTGATATTTTTTACTTTATTCTTTCGCTGAAAAAATCAGGATTCCCTGCTGTGTCGTACCGGACCGTCCGCAGGAAGCAGTGCCGGTGACCCTCGTCTGCCGCGGCAGCTGTGAATAATGGCTTTCCCGCGGGCGCTTTCTCTGCTATAATAGGCTCCGGTACAAATAATATTTTTGAAGAGGAGTATCTGAAGATGGAAAACATCAAAAAGAATCCGCTGCTGATGGGTCTTCTCGGAACAGCCGGCGGTGCGGCCCTGCTGTGCGTGATCGACCTGATTCTGTCCCTGATCAAAAAGCGGACTTTCGCTGAGCAGATCGGCGATCCGATCAATCTGATCATCCTGATCGTCGGTTCGATCGCCTGCGGCATTTCTGCTTACATGAATGCCAAAAAGAATCTCGAAGGGAAGCAGGAGAAGAAGTAAGCCGGGATCATTTCCGGATCCGGACGACGATGATCATCGGGCTGAATCCCCTTTCGCGGATCAGCTGGATGTCCGCCTCCAGGATCTGCTGCCCCTGCTGAACCCTGTCGCCTTCCTTAACGAGTACTTTGAACCCTTCCCCGTTGAGTTTCACGGTGTCCAGTCCGGCGTGGATCAGGATTTCCTGTCCGTCCTCCCCCCGCAGGGAGACGGCGTGCCGGGTCGCCGCCACCGTGGTGACCGTCCCGCTGACCGGAGCGCAGATTTCTCCGTTCTCCGGGAGGATTCCGACGCATTCACCCATGACGCCGCCGGAAAACACGGGATCCGGGATCTCTTCCATTGGAATCAGTTCTCCGTCCGCCGGAGAAAAGATATCGCCGGTTTTCCGCGGTGCCTTTTCTGCGGCGGTCTTTTTTTCACTCTTTTTTTCAGCTTCCGCCGCCTGCGCCCGCACCCGTCCCAGCTTCGCCCCGGAGACGGACAGCTCGTCCACTCCCAGCCGGATCAGCGCTTCCGTAGCCGTGCCCGCCAGCTCGCCGCATACGGCCACCGGGATCCCCTTTGCGTGGGCGGCCTCCGCCGTTTTCACGATCATCCGCATCACGGCCTCGTGCGTCGGGTTGAAGTATTCGTCCATCCCCCGCGCTTCCCGGTCCACCGCCAGCGTGTACTGGGTCAGGTCGTTGGTTCCGATGCTGAAGAACCGCGCCTTTTCCGCCAGTTCCGGCGCGATCATCACCGCCGCGGGCGTCTCGATCATGACGCCCACGTCCGGAATCCGGTATGCTTCCTTCCGGGCCTCCAGCTCTTCCGCCGCGGCCCGGATTTCTTTTTCTGTCTCCTCCAGTTCCCATACCGAGGCCACCATCGGGATCATGATCCGGAGGTTGCCGTATTTCGCGGCCCGCAGCAGCGCCCGCAGCTGGGTCCGGAAAAGCTCCCGGTATTTCAGGGACACCCGCACCCCCCGCAGGCCCAGCGCCGGGTTGATTTCCTCCGGCGTCTCCAGCCATTCGGCCTTTTTGTCCGATCCGATGTCCATCGTCCGGATCACCGTCTCCCGGTCTCCCATCGCTTCCGCGGCGTGCCGGTAGGCTTCAAACTGCTCCTCTTCCCCCGGCGCCTCCGCCCGGTTCAGAAACAGGAATTCGGACCGGAACAGCCCGATGCCGTCCGCTCCGGCCGCGGCCAGGCCGTCCGCCTCCTCTGCCCGGGAGATGTTGGCGCAGATCCGGGTCCGCGTCTTCTGTCCCGCGGCCTGCTGCTGCTTCTCCGCCCGTTCTTTTTCCGCCGCCTGCCTCTCCCCCGCCTTCCGGATCGTCTCCGCGTCTGGATGGACGCGGACGCTTCCCTCCTCCGCGTCGAGGATCAGGTAATCCCCGTCCGCGATTTTGTCCGTCAGCCCTTCCAGCCCGTACAGATAGGGAATCCCCAGGTTCCCGGCGAGCACGGACACGTGGGAGGTGGGGGATCCGGTTTCCGTCAGGATCCCCAGCAGTTTCTCCGCCCCGGCCAGGGTGATCTCCCCCGGGCTCAGTTCGCTGCCGGCCAGGATGCAGGGCTCCCCGGGAAAATCCTCCCCGCCGCCGGTGATCAGCGCGGCCATTCCGGCGGCAAGCCCCCGGATGTCCTCGCACCGCTCCCGGATATACCCGCTCCCGCTGCTGCGGAGCATCTCGCACAGCTTCTCCGCGGCCTCCTTCAGCGCTTCGGGCGCCGCCTTTCCATTCTCACGGATCCCGCGGCGCGCCTCCCCGAGGAACTCGTCCCCGTTCATCATCAGGATCTCCGCTTCCAGAAGCTTCGCTTCCGCCTCCGGCGCCCGCTCCTTCCGCTCCGCCAGCTTCCGGTTCATTTCCGCCGCGGCTTCCTCCAGCCGGGCGCTTTCCTCCGCCGGGCTCTCCTGCCGGTATTCCCCGGCTTTTCCGCCGCGGACAAGGCGCGCTCTCCCGGCCGCGAATCCCTTCTGGGCCGTTTTGCATTCGTATCGGATCATCACAGGTTCTCCTTCATGTAGTCGCTCAGCGCCGCCAGCGCCTTCCGTCCCTCCGGTCCGGCAGCCCGGACCGTCAGCCGGGTACCCTCCGCCGCGCCCAGGGACATCAGGCCGATCACCCCCGCGGCGTCGCAGCTTTTCCCGTTCGCTTCGACGGTCACCGCGCAGTCGTATTTTTTCACGATCGCGGCGATGGCGGCGGCCGGCCGCGCGTGAATGCCCGTTTTGTCCGTAAGGATATATTCAAAGTCGTCCCGGTCCGCTTCGGGCGCGGGATCGCGGAAGATCGCGTCCTTCCGTGTCACCCGCCGGTGCGCCGCGGCGGGTTTCTCCGCCTCCGCCGGCGCGTGCCACAGCCGTTTCAGCTCGTCCGCCGCGAACTGCACCGAGGTCCCGATGACGATCTGCAGGGCGTTCTTTCCCGGCCGGATCACCCCCGCCGCGCCGGAGGAGCGGATCACGCCGTCGTCCACTTTGTTCATGTCCGCGACCTCCAGCCGCAGCCGCGTAACGCAGTTGTCCACGGAAAGGAGGTTTCCGGCGCCGCCCACGCCCCGCAGGATCACCGCGGCCATAGCAGCGTATTTTCCTTCGCCGCTTCCGGCCTTTGCCGGCGCCGCCGCCGGCGCGCTGTCGTCCTCCCGCCCCGGCGTCTTCAGGTTCCATTTCGGAATCGCGAAGCGGAACACGGCGTAGAACAGCACGAAGGCCAGCGCCCCCAGGGGCAGGATCAGCCAGGTTTTCGCCGCCGCCGGCAGCGAGGCCGAGAAGATCAGGTCCGTCACGCCCCCGGAGAAGCTGAATCCCGCCCGGAATCCCGTGATCACCGTAATGAACGTCATGACGCCGTAGAGCAGCGCGTAGGCGGCGTACAGCAGCGGGGACAGAAACATGAAGCTGAATTCAAAGGGCTCCGTCACCCCGCAGACAAAGGAGCAGACCGCCGTCGAGAGCAGGATGCCCGCGGCCGCTTTCCGCCGGGCCGGCTTCGCGCTCCGGAACATGGCCAGGGCCGCGGCCGGAACGCCGAACATCATGCACGGGAAGAATCCGGACATGTACATCCCCAGGGACCAGCCCACGTCCGCGCTCGTCTCCCCGGCCCAGAAGTGGGAAAGGTCCCCCAGTCCCACCGTGTCAAACCAGAATACGTTGTTCAGCGCGTGGTGCAGCCCGAAGGGAATCAGCAGCCGGTTCAGGAAGGCGTACAGGCCGGCGCCAGCCGCGCCGAGCTTTTCAATCCCGTGCCCCAGGGCGGTCAGCCCGGAGAAGACCAGCGGCCATACGTACAGGAAGACGAAGGACACCAGGATGGAAAGGACCCCCGCCACAATGGGCACCGACCGCTTTCCGCTGAAGAAGGACAGCCAGTCCGGCAGCTTTGTTTTGTGAAAACGGTTGTAGCAGACGGATCCGATCACGCCCGAAAGAATCCCGATAAACGGGTTGTTGATCTTCGCGAAGGCCAGCACCCGGTCCGAGTCCGCCGCCAGGGAGGGAAACAGCGTCCGGATCGTTTCCGTGCTCAGCAGCGTCGTGATCATCAGCCAGGAAACCAGTGCCGCCAGCGCGCCGCTCCCGTCGTTCCCTTCCGACATACCGAAGCCGACGCCGATGGCGAAGAGCCACGCGATGTTGTCGATCAGGGCGCCCCCGGCGCGGATCAGGAAATAGCCGATCCCCGCCCCGGTCCCGCTGATGGTCCCGCCCTGCATGGCCTGCGGGCACAGCATGTACCCGATTCCCATCAGCAGGGCGCAGACCGGCATGCAGGAAACCGGCAGCATCAGCGCTTTCCCCAGTTTCTGAAGGTATTTCATGTTTCCCTCCGTATATTCAGCGGCCGTTTTCCGCCGCGCGTTGTCTCTCTACTGTGATCTTACCACAGAATCCCCGGCTTTTCCAGCGTTCACGTCTTTACAAATCTATCTGAAATATGGTAAGATCCCCTCGTTCAGAAACAATATCATAAATCTGTACAGCAGAGAGGAGAAACCTTATGAAAATCACTTCTTTTAATCCTGTCATCGTCACCAAAGACCCGGAAGCGGTGGTCGGCGTTTTTGAAGCCCTCGGCTTTGAAAAAAAGCATAATCCCACCGGCACGTCCTCTGCCGGAAACCAGTATGAAGCCTTCCGGATGAAGGACGCGAACGGTTTCCACGTGGATATCGCCTGCAGCACCGCGCCGCGGGACAAGGATCTGACCGCCATCCGCGTCAATGTGGATGACTTCGATGAAGCCTGCGAATTCCTGACGGCCCGCGGCTTCAAAAGCAACACCCCGGTCACGAATACCGGCTCCGCCAAAGCGTGCATTTTCTACGCTCCCTCGGGCTATGCCATCAACCTGATCCAGCATATCAAGGATCACGACTGATCCCCTTTTTGGAACGGAGGGACGGTCTTTTTCG
>CAMJTZ010000033.1 GCA_946408865.1 uncultured Clostridia bacterium | reverse complement strand
CTGTACGACGCCTTCGGCATGCTCTTTTTCACTTTCAAAAAAGGACAGGGAAAGCAAATAGTTATCATCAGAGGAAAGTTTGATTTTCTCCATCGGAATCCACCTCTTGCTTTTTTTCATCCTTTTATCTTTCTCCGAACACCGGAATCGCACGCCCGCTTTTTTTCAGCGCGTCCTCATCCAGCCGGCCGTCACTGTATACCAGTTTCCCGTTGATAAATACCTTCTCGATGCCGAAGGACTTTTCCTGGTCCGGCACACCGTTTTTCAGTGCTTCTTCATCGAACACGGTCAGGTCGGCATAATAACCTTCTTTCAGGTAGCCCCTGTCCGCCAGCATAAACCGGTCCGCCCAGGCGCCTGTCATCCGACGGATCGTGTTGGGCAGCGTATCTCCCGTTCCCCGCAGGGAATCCCGAAGGAACTTGGGAAAACAGTCATAGATCGCAGGATTTTGGACTCCGCAGTTTTCCACCCAGGCGTCCGTCATATACAAGCAGTGCTCGTTATGCTCAAAGTCGGAAATGATCTCCGGTGTGGAATAGGGTCCCATGTTGACCCGTCCGACAAAATTGCTCTTCTCGCACAGCATAAGATAGGCTTTCATATCGGAGATTCCTTCCTCCTGCGCAATCTGGTGCACCGTTTTTCCTTCATACTTTTCGCAGCCCGGCCCGATATAGGCGATCTGGATATCATTGAATCCGAATCCGAGCAGCTTGCTGGTAGCCTTCACCAGCCCCGCCAGTTTCAGGCGTGTGGACCGTTTCTTCCGCTCCTGTTCCGTCATTCCCTGATACCAGGCCGGCAGAATCACCGTGATCACCGAAACGCCCAGGCATTCATTGTAAATATCAAACATCACATCCACGCCTTCCGCCCGAAGCCGGCCAAAGATCCGCAGCAGTTCCTCCTTGTCCTTCAGGGTGGTCCTGCCGACAAAGATCGCGTGGCAATACTGCAGTTTCAGATTCGTTCCCTTTGAGATTTCAACCAGTTCATCCACCGCCCGCAGCAGGTGGGAACGGCCGAACAGCTGCGGATAGGCCATGGAAACCTTCGATTCTGCCCGCGGATGCACTGTCAGAGGCTTGTTGTATTTCACGCACAGCGCTGCAACCTTCTTCAGTTCCTCCACGTCCGCGAACAGCCCCGGCTTGTACATCAGCCCCAGCGAGATCCCCGCAGCGCCCTGCTGAAGTGCCGTTTCCAGAATCTCCAGCATCCGCTTTTCCTCTTCCGCGGTCAGCGGCCTGTTCTCAATCCCGTCGGCAGCCGCCCGGGCGGAGCAGTGGCCTGCCAGTATCGCCATGTTGCAGGGCATCTTCCCGTCCACTGCGCTGAAATATTCCTCCACCGTACCATATTTTCCGGTTGTGCTCTCAAAGCCGAAAATCCCGCCGCCCAGCTTGTCCGTATATGGGTTTCCTTTTTCGAAACCGATCTCGGACATCCCGCAGTTTCCGGTCACAAAAGTCGTGATCCCCTGCAGGATGAAGGGACGGAAATATGGCAGAGGTTCTTTTTTGATGGCAAACCAGTCGTTGTGGGAATGCCCGTCAATAAACCCGGATGAAACAGATTTCCCGGCCAGTTCGATTACCTGGTCTGCCGCCTCGTCCATTCCTTCTTCGATCCGTATGATCCGGTCCCCTTCCGTCAGAATATCCGCTGTATAGGGTTCCGCGCCTGTTCCGTCATAGATCTTCGCATTTTTCAGCAGTGTTTTCATTTCAGCTACAATCCTTCTTCTTTTTTCGCAGCGGGCAGCTGCGGATCTCCGCCTCATCGGCAGGAACAGCCGCTGTTTCCGCAGTCATTGCTGTGGAAGGAGCGTTCATTTCATTATATAGAAAACAGCCTGTATTGAAAAGGATTTGCCCGGTGTTTTGTTCGTCTTTTATTCCCGGCGGATGAATGATAGAATAATCGCGGAATAAATGCGGTCTGCTGCCGCTGAAGGGAGAATTCCATGCTGACCATCACGCCGGATCAGGCGCGGCAGTTTGTCCTGCTGAAACAGGGGCTGCTCGGGGAGTACCGCTTTACCGGAAAAAGCGGTGCATATCAGTATGTCCGCCAGGCCGGCTGTATTCAGTATGATCCGGTGGATGTCTGCGGCCGGAACGCCGAGCTGACGCTGCAGTCCCGTGTGAAAGGTTTCACAAGGCAGATGCTGAACGATTTGCTTTATAAGGACCGTCTCCTGGTGGATTATTCGGATAAGGAGCTGTCCATCTGGCCCAGCGAAGACTGGCCGTATTTCGCTTCTTTCCGGATACGGAGCATGGAGCACGGCAAAAGCTTTGACCGTATTCCGGAGCTCGAGAAGGAAGCCCTCTGCTATATCCGGGAAAACGGCCCTGTCAGCAGCGACACCCTTCCGGTCGGGGGAACCGTCTTCTGGCATTCCTCCATGCACTGGAGTGGAAACTGGCACCGGGAATCCCCGGCGGCCCGTTCCGTGCTGGAACAGCTTTATACGGACGGTATTCTCCTGATTCATCACAAATCCGGCACCCGCAAATTCTACGATCTGGCTGAAAAGTATCTGCCCGCGGAGCTGCTGGCCGCTCCGGATCCCTGCCCGGATGAATGCGCGTTCCTCTCCTGGCGTATCCGCCGCCGGATCGGAGCCGTCGGATTGCTCTGGAACCGCCGTTCCGACGCCTGGCTCGGCATCCGCATGGATACGGAACAGCGGAACGAAGCTTTCAGCCGTCTGGAAAAGGAAAGCAGTATTGTCCCCGTACAGGCAGCCGGCCTGCCTTTCCCGCTGTACCTGCTCAGCGAAGATATGCCGCTTCTGGATTCCGTTCTTTCCCGTCAGGCACAGCTGAAACCCCGGCTGGAGTTTCTTGCCCCGCTCGATCCGATGCTGTGGGACCGGAAATTGATCGAAGCGCTCTTCGAATATCAGTATTCATGGGAAATCTACACACCGGTTTCCAGGCGAAAATACGGATACTATGTGCTTCCCATGCTGTACGGCGACCGTCTGATCGGGAGAATTGAACCGAAAGCGGACCGCAGAACAAAAACCCTCACCATTCAGAATATCTGGCTCGAACCGGGTATCCGCCGTACCAAAAAGCTCTCTGCCCAAATTGACAAAGCGATACAGCGTCTCGCCCGGTTCAACGGCTGCACTCTCACGGAATCCGGATCCGTTCCCTCCGGCCTTTGATTTCGGGAAAATCCGTAACTTCCTGAAACAGGTTTCCTCTTCCCATAATCCGGATTTTACTGTATGATAGAAAAACAAACATACAAACAAACGAATCCGCAGGGCAATAATGACAGGCGAAGGGGAATCATTTTGATATGAACAGTCGCTATGATGACCGCAAAATCATAGCCGTTTGTGCATCATGGGAAGATGTGGAAAACCTGAATCTCATGCTGAACTGGCTGATCGAGGCAACGGACAGACACGGGTTTCTCCCGATGTTCGTGGCTTTCGACCGCAACGGGGTTGAATCGCGGGGAGAAGAAAGCATCCGTGAATTCATGTCTGCGTTTGACATTCCGGATCTTGCCGGTTTTTTACTCTTCGGGGAGATGATCCGGTCAGACGCAATTAATCAGCATCTTATTCAGCTGGCACAGGATAAAAAACTGCCCGTCTTCATGCTGGAACGCGAATATGAAGGCTGCATTAACATGGCTTTCTCCTACCTGGATGGTTTTGAAAAGGTCGCCCGCCATATGGTGGAGGATCATGGCTGCTCGGATATTGTCATGGTTGCCGGGATCAAAGGGAATTCTTTCTCCGATGAACGGATCGACCTTTGCCGGCGGATCCTGGAAGAGAATGGAAAAACCCTTCCGCAGGAAAAAGTCATCTACGGTGAATACTGGGATGAACCGACATACAGGGCACTGAATCAATACTTTTCATCCGGCGGAAGCCTTCCGCAGGCTTTCCTTTGCGCCAACGACGCCATGGCGATCGCCGTAAGCATATACCTTTCCGAAAGGAACATCCGCGTTCCGGAACAGGTAAGGGTTGCAGGATTTGACGGTATTCTTCAGGGAGAAAGCCATGTTCCCGCAATCACAACCGCGCGGCCGGATTTCGCCTCTATGTTCGACAGAATGCTGAAAAAAATGAAGGTCTGGTCTCCCGAAGATACAGGAAAAACGGAAACATGGCCGGTCCCCTTTGAATTTATCCGGCGGGAATCCTGCGGCTGCGAGCAGAGCAACGCATTCCTCTCCACCAAAAAGAGCGGGGAGCTTAAAATCGATAATCTGCTGTATACGCGCCATATCCGGGCAATGGGCAATTTTATCCGCAAAACCCTGAGCATGATGTCCCAGGACAAGCTGTCCGAACAGCTGTGCTCCCTTTTCTCAGGCTGGCCGAATCCGTTCTACTTTGCCGCCATGATTGATGAGAAAGACCGGAGTGTCGCCAAAAGCGTATTGCACAGCCGTCACGGTCTCTTTCTTCCCGGATCCGCCTTCCGCTGGCGTGAAACCCCCATCACCGATGCAGCGTCTGTCCGGGATGATCCTGCGATCCGGATTCTGATGGTGCAGCTGCTGCAGAACGAAGAGGAAACCATGGGATACCTGGTTTCCGGGCTGCAGGCCTGGACAATGCGCGAGCAGGACCGTTTTGAGGAAGAAGCCCTTTTCCTGTCCGCCGCTTTCAATGCCGTTCTCAGCAACCGGCGTCTGGCAGAAGCCAACAACGCTATTCTCCGGATGGCGGAACACGATTACCTGACCGGACTGTACAACCGCCGGGGATTCCTGCGGGAGCTGGAATCCAGGCTGCAGAGGCCGGAAGCCCGGGGAAAGACGCTGACACTTTTCGCAATGGACATGGACGGACTGAAATCCATAAACGATGTCTACGGGCATTCCGAGGGCGACTATGCCATCCAGTGTCTGGCCAAAGCACTGGAACAGCTCCTGGATGACAACGGCATCTGCGCCCGCTACGGAGGAGATGAATTTGCTTTCGCGATTCTGGGCGCCCCCCTGTCACCTTCCGACAGAGAGGATCTCCGCGCGCGTCTGGAAACATCAGCCCGGGAAATCTGCGGCCCGAAGAATTATCTGATCTCCGCAAGCCTCGGCGCTTCCTCCTGCCTGATCAACGGTCCTGTATCCCTGGACCAGATCCTGGCCGAATCAGACCGCGCCCTCTATTCAGACAAGCGTATCCGCAAGGCAAAAAAGGAAAACAGTGAAATCCGCAGATAGCTTTTCCCCGCTGTTTCCCTCGCAGGAAGCAGAGGGAGCTTTTTGCACCCTTGACTTTAGCATAATAAAGTGCTATTGTACTGAACATAGCGGCGACATTTTGTCCCGCGAAAAAGATCTGAAAACGGGAGGTTTCTGAATATGAAAAAAATGATTGCCCTGCTGCTGTGCCTGGTTCTTGCCGCTCTTGCCGCGTTTGCGGTCGCCGAAGGCGAAAGCGACAAAGCCTATGTTGTTGGAAAAGGCAAGCTGGTTGTCGGTATTACTGACTTTGCGCCCATGGATTTCAAAAACGAAGCCGGTGAGTGGATCGGTTTCGATGCCGACCTGGCCCGTGCTTTTGCCGCTTCTCTCGGTGTGGAAGTGGAGTTCCAGGAAATTGACTGGGATAATAAAATTTTCGAGCTGAACGGAAAGAGCATCGACTGCGTCTGGAACGGCATGACGCTGACGGATGAAGTGCTTTCCGCCATGACATGCTCCAAGGCCTATATGAACAACGCGCAGACCGTTGTAATGCGCACGGATAAAATCGAGAAATATTACACCGTCGAAAGCCTTTCCTCCCTGGTCTTCGCTGTGGAAGCCGGAAGCGCCGGCGAAGCGGTAGTGAACGGTCTCGGTTATCAGACAAACGCTGTACAGAATCAGGCGGCTGCCCTTATGGAAGTAAAAGCCGGCACCTCTGACGCCGCTGTTATTGATGCGCTGATGGCTGCCGCAATGGTCGGCGAGGGCACCAGCTACGCGGATCTCACTTACACCCTGCCTCTGAATGATGAACAGTACGGCGTCGGATTCCGGACCGGTTCCGACCTGGCTGCCGAACTGGATGCATTCCTGGCCGCTTCTGCTGCTGACGGTTCCCTGCTGAAAATTGCTGAAACCTACGGCGTGCAGGCCGCTCTCATTATGGAATAAATCATTGATTGTTTCCCGGCAGGCGGAAGCTTCCGCCTGCCGACTATTTTGTTATAATGATTCCGGAGGTTCTTCATGAGCTTTGGCGAACAGTTGCCGATCGTTTTTTCTGCCCTGAACACCGGGTTTCTGCAAACGCTGCGCCTGTTCCTGATTACACTGGTCGGTGCGCTTCCGCTGGGAATGCTGCTGGCCATAGGGGAAATGTCCCGTTTACGTTTGCTGCGTATGTTCATCAGGACAGTGGTATGGGCCGTCCGCGGATCCCCTCTGATGATCCAGCTGCTGATCATCTTTTACTTCCCCGGTCTGGTTTTCAACACGCCCCTGTGGGGAAGCGGCGAAAGCGGCCGTTTCGCCGCCGCTGCGGTTGCCTTTATCATCAATTATTCCTGTTATTTCTGCGAAATCTTCCGGGGCGGCATTCAGGGAATTCCTGTCGGCCAGGAAGAAGCCGGCCTGGTTCTGGGAATGAAACCGGTCCAGATCTTTTTCCGGGTCAAGCTTCTCCAGGTAATTAAGGCAATCCTTCCGCCGATCTCCAACGAAATCATCACCCTCGTCAAAGACACCTCACTGGCCCGCATCATCGCCCTGCAGGAGATCATCTGGGCCGGGCAGGCTTTTATGAAGGGCAGCCAGGGAATTTCCGGCGCAATCTGGCCCCTGTTTTTTACCGGGTTTTATTACCTGCTCTTTACCGGTCTTCTGACGCTGCTGTTTTCGCACCTGGAGAAAAAGCTCAGCTTCTTCCGCTGAGGAAAAGGAGGTTTGTGATTGATGCCAATCCTGGAAGTACGGAGCATCCGGAAATCCTTTGGTTCCACGCTTGTCCTGGACGATATTTCCTTCAGTATGGAAAAAGGAACCGTCCTGTCTCTGATCGGCTCCTCCGGCAGCGGAAAAACGACGCTGCTGCGCTGTCTGAATTTCCTGGAGCGGCCGGACGCCGGAATCATCCGGGTCAACGGCGAAACGCTCCTGGATGCTTCCGCCGCCTCTGCTTCAGACTTTCAGCGTAACATCCGCCTGAAGCGTCTTCATTTCGGTCTGGTTTTTCAGTCCTTCAATCTCTTTCCTCAGTATACCGCCCTGGAAAACGTGATGCTGGCTGAAAAACTGCTGGCCAAAGAGGAGCCGGACTGGAAGAACAGCAAATCCGCCCGGCTGAAGGAAATCAGAGCGCACGCGGAAACCCTCCTGGCGGATATGGGGCTGGGAGAACGGATGAACAATTACCCGCATCAGCTTTCCGGCGGCCAGTGCCAGCGCGTCGCAATCGCCCGCGCCCTGGCGCTGAATCCGGACATTCTTTGTTTTGACGAGCCCACCTCCGCACTGGATCCGGAACTGACCGGTGAAGTACTCCGGGTAATCCGGGGACTCGCCGTCATGCGTACCACCATGATCATCGTCACCCATGAGATGGCTTTTGCCAGGGATGTAGCCGATCATGTCATTTTCCTGGACAAAGGAAAAATCTGCGAGGAAGGAACGCCGGAAGAAGTGTTCTCCAGACCGCAGCAGGAACGGACACGACAGTTCCTTTCCAGCTATGCGCAGCAGTGATTCCGGTAATCCTCACTTCTCTTGACAAACAGCTTCCGGGCGGTACAATGATCCCGGAACAGAAACCGCGTCTTTCGCCGCAGAAAAAACCAATGAAGGAGAATAATATGCAGTACCGCAAAGACAAATACGGCCGGGAGCTGTCTGTCCTGGGCTATGGCTGCATGCGCTTTACAAAAAAAGGAAATTCCATTGATCTTGAAAAGGCGGAAAAAGAAATCATGGCCGCCTTCCGGGCTGGCGTGAATTATTATGACACAGCCTACATCTATCCCGGCAGCGAAGCCGCCCTGGGCACCGTACTGGAGCGGAACAGTATCCGGGACAAGGTGAATATCGCAACAAAACTCCCCCAGTACATGATCAGCAGTCTTGCCGGCGCGGAGAAAACATTTCAGGAAGAGCTCTCCCGCCTCCGGACAGATTATGTCGACTACTATCTGATGCATATGCTGACGGATATTGCCCAGTGGGAACGCCTGAAGCAGATGGGAATTCTCGACTGGATCCGCGAAAAAAAGGCTTCCGGCGCTGTCCGGAACATCGGTTTTTCCTATCACGGAAACACGGAAAATTTCCTGAAAATCCTGCAGGATTTTGACTGGGAATTCTGTCAGATCCAGTACAATTATCTGGACGAAACGACGCAGGCCGGCGTGGAAGGGCTGAAAGCCGCCGCTGCCAGAGGGATCCCCGTCATTATCATGGAGCCGCTCCGCGGCGGAAAACTGGTAAATCTTCTGCCTGCGGACGCAAAAAAAGCAATCGCGGAAAACGAACGTCGCTGGTCTCCTGCCGCCTGGTCATTCCGCTGGCTGTATAACCAGCCGGAAGTCACAGTGGTCCTCTCCGGCATGAATTCCCTGGAAATGGTTGCTGAAAATGTTGAAACAGCGAGTTCCGCGCATGCCGGCGACCTGACAGAGGCCGATTTCGCGCTGCTGGAAAAAGTAAAAACCGCCATCCGCGCCGGGGAAAAAGTCGGTTGCACCGCCTGCCGTTACTGTATGCCCTGCCCGAAAGGCGTCGACATTCCGGGCATCTTCCGCTGCTATAACGCCATGTATTCCGAAGGAAAAAGGGATGCGCGCTTCCAGTTCGCCCAGACGGTCGGCCTGACCCGGGAGCCGGCCTTCGCCACCCAGTGCGTCGGATGCGGCAAATGTGAAAAGCACTGTCCGCAGGGCATCCCGATCCGGGAAAAACTGAAGGAAGCAGACCGGGCGCTCCGCCCCCTGCCGTATAAGATCGGAATCAATATTGCCCGCGCTTTCATGGTACGGAAAGGCAGGGAACGTAAAAAGCCGTTGACTTAGAGTATACTCAATGAATTACTCTTATCGTGCAAAGTCAGAAACTGAAAAACGGACGACCCTGTAATAAGGAGGATCTGAATCATGAAATACCGCACCATGGGCAAACTCGGCATTCAGGCTTCAGCTTTCGGCCTGGGCTGCATGCGCTTCAACGGACCCGCTTCCGGTGACAGCACCATTGACGAGCAGAAGGCCATTACCCTCATCCGCAAGGCCATTGACGGCGGCGTCACGTACCTGGATACCGCGTATGTCTATCTGGACAAAACCTCGGAAATCGTACTTGGCAAAGCGCTGCTGGACGGATATCGGGACAGAGTCACCATCGCCACCAAGATGCCGGCGGAAGCCGTAAAGGACCGTGCTGGCATGGAAGCGCTCCTGGCGGAAGAGCTCAGGAAGCTGCAAACGGATCATATTGATTTTTACCTGATGCACGGAATCAACCGTCAAAAATGGGAATACTTCAAATCCATCGGCGCGCCGGAATTCTTCAATGATATGAAAAAGGAAGGAAAGATCCGCTATAAATGCTTCTCTTTCCACGGCCCGTATGAAGAGTTTGAGTATATTCTCAACGACTGGGACTGGGATATGGTCCAGATTCAGTACAATTTTATGGATATCAACAATCAGGCCGGCACCAGAGGCCTGGAGCTTGCCGGAAGCAAAGGCATTCCGGTCGTGATCATGGAAGGCCTGTTCGGCGGCCGCCTGGCCAATGCGCCGGACAATGTGCAGGCGCTTTACGACCGGTTCCCGGTCAAACGCTCCGCAGTGGAGTGGGCTTTCCGCTGGCTGTGCAATCATCCGGCAGTCTCCGTGGTGCTTTCCGGCTGCAATGAAGCGGAACAGATCGAGGAAAACCTTCAGATCTTCGATACCGTCGAACCCGGTATTATGAATGCGGAAGAACTGAAACTGATCGACGATGTGCGTGCGGCCTATATCAGCCGTACGAAGATCGGCTGCACCGGCTGCCGTTACTGCATGCCCTGCCCGAACGGCGTGAATATCCCCGGCGTTTTCTCCGTCTGGAACAACGTATCACTCTATAATGTTGATCCGAAGTCAGACTGGCAGTACAATAATATCATAAAACAGGAAAGCGGCGCGGACAGGTGTGTCGGCTGCGGAGCCTGCGAAGCTGCCTGCCCGCAGCACCTGAACATCATCGAAAGCCTGCGCACCGCCTGGGGCGACCTTGACGCCGCAGCAGGCAGATGACATTCCCTGCTGTCTGAACCGAAAAACGGTCCGTCGTACGGGCCGTTTTTCTTTTCCGGACATTCTTTCGCTTTTTATATCAGTTTCCGGAGCTGAACCAGAAACCGTTTTTTCCTGGTTTCGTATTCTATTCCGTCGTACACGGCTTTTCCGAAGCCGCGTACGGACAGCATGTCATTTTCCTTCAGGTGCGCGCTTCTGTCCGTCACGGCCCGCCCGTTCACAAAAACCTTTTCCGCCGCGAACAGCTTATCCGCCTGCCCGCGGGAAAGATTCGCGAAGGCGGCGACCACCGCGTCCAGCCGCTCCGACGCCACGTTCACCCGCATCGTCGCGTAGCGCGCTTCCAGTTCCGGAACATCTCCTGACGCAGCAGTCGCCGTTACCGTCGTTCTTCGCACCTGATTCAGGGAAGAGGTCAGCATCTCCGCTGCGGAGGAGAGGCAGACAAACCAGGCGTTTTTCCCGCGCACCAGAATATCGCCGATGACGCTGCGCTCAAGGCCGAGGCCGAGAATCGCGCCCAGGTAATCCCGGTGTGACAGTTCCTCTGCGTATTTTTCAGACTTCGGACGTACTTCAATCACAGCAAGCGGCGGTTCAGCCTTCCCGAGTTCTTCTTCATTTCCGGCCGCCAGAATCTTTCGCTCGGCGTTTTCATACCCGCCGGTGAGAAAGAAAGAAAAAGCTGCCGCTTCCCGGCTGCGGAGCAGGTCGTCCTGCTCCGCGGGAGACAGAAAACCGGAATACTGCCAGCTTCCGGTTTTCTCACTTTTCCGGCAAAGATCCAGCAGGTGCCGGAGCATTACATCGTTTGTTACCATTATTTCTTTCCCGTCAGATTCGTTTTGTCCGTAAACAGTTCCGGTAAAAAAACCGGCCCGAAGGCCGGACAGGATTTATTTGCTGGTCAGCCGGATTACATTCCAGCTTAATGCGGGCAGCCGGATGCTCATTTTTCCGCCGTCAACCTTTCCGCCGCGGCCTTTCTTCGGAGCCACCGTTTCCGGATGTTCCTCGGTATTGACAGCCTTTACATCGTCGTGATGCAGTACAATGTGTTCCGCAATCTTCATCTCGCCGAAGGCGCGCAGGTCGCACTCCAGCGGAATCGCATCCTGCATGTCCCGGTTGATCGCGAAGACCGTCACGCTGCCGTCGTCGCCCAGCACAGCCGCGGCGTCCACCAGCGGAACCTTCTCGTAATCTTTGCAGTCATATACCGGCGAAGTCATCACCGGCCGCAGAGCTGTTCCCCGGCCGTATTTCGACGCGTGCATCATCGGCCAGAAAATCGTCTGCGCCCATACGCCCCCGCCGTTCCGCGTCATGATCGGCGCGATGACGTTCACCAGCTGCGCCAGGCAGGCCACCTTGACCCGGTCTGCGTTTTTCAGGAAGGTAATCAGGATTGCGCCGGCCAGCAGCGCGTCCTCAAAGTTGTAGACATCCTCCAGCAGCGGCAGCGCACGACCCCACTTATCCGCCTTGAGGACCTCCTTGTCCTGTTCGTTGGAGTGATACCATACGTTCCATTCGTCGAAAGACAGGTTCAGTTTTTTCTTTACGTGCTTCTTCGCTCCCACAGCATCACAGATCGAAACAACTTCACGGATGAAATCGTCCAGGTCCATGCTGCGCGCCAGGAACCCGGCCGTATCGTTGGTCGGATTGCCGTAATACCGGTGCAGGGATACATAATCTACTGTGTCATAACACTCGTTCAGCATGGTATATTCCCACTCGCCGTAGGTCGGCATATCATGAGCGGCACTTCCGCAGGCCACCAGTTCGATGGAGGGATCCACCCATTTCATCACCTTTCCGGCCTCATTGGCAATGCGGCCGTATTCATAGGCGGTTTTGTGGCCCATCTGCCAGGGACCGTCCATCTCGTTTCCCAGGCACCAGAGCTTGATATTGAAGGGGTTCTTCGCGCCGTTTTTAATCCGCAGATCGCTCCAGAAGCTGCCGCTTTTGTGGTTGCAGTATTCCACCACATTCCGGGCCGCGTCCGCGTCACGGGTCCCCAGGTTCACGGCGTACATAACCTCTGTGTTGGCCTTCTTCGCCCAATCCGCAAATTCATGCAGTCCAACCTCGTTGGTCTCCGTCGTGCCCCAGGCCAGATCCAGACGTTTCGGCCGCTGATCGCGCGGACCGATGGAATCCTCCCAGTTGAAGCCGGATACGAAGTTACCGCCCGGATAGCGGACGATCGGAATCCCCAGTTCCCTTACCTTTTCAATGACATCCTGCCGGAAACCGTTCCGGTCCGCGGTGGGATGGCCGGGCTCATAGATTCCGCCGTATACCGCCCTGCCCAGATGCTCAATAAAGGAACCGTAAATTCTGGCGTCAATCGCGCCGATGGAATAATCCCTGTCCAGAATCATTCTTGCTTTCTTCATTCTCTTCGTCTCCTCTTCCATTGCTTACAGTCCGGATCCGTATTACTATACCATAAATGCCCGAATTGTAAATAATTAAGCCGAAAACAAAATGTCTTCCGGCTGTGCCTTCCGGACATTGTTCCTCTCATCCGGATCATGGTATAATCGGAACAGCAAATCAGCTTCACGCTGTGCATTGGAGGAACGTCTCATGAACCGGGAAGACAGGAAAGTTACGGAGGCCTATATCCAGGCTGTCCTGTCCGAACGGGAGCAGTACCTGTACCAGAATGCGCTGAACAAGGTCCGTGTCATCACCCGCAGTATGAAACCGGCGGAGAAGGAAGAATATCTGTGCAGCGACTCCTTCCGGAACACACTGCGCCAGCTGCAGCGGAGAGACCGGATCTATCAGGGACTGCTGCATCACGAGCTGGTGCAGCCCGGTGCCCGGAGCGAACTGGACCGCCTTTCCCGGCTCATCGCCGGCGAACTGCAGGCCGGCCGCAAGGTGAACCTCCCCTTCCTGCGCACGGTGGAAAAGTGCCATGTTCCACTGGAGAAAGCATACCGCGCCATTCAGGTGATCCGCGAAGGCGTTCTGCGGGACTGGATGGACGATCAGATCGGGTCGCTGACCGTCCGTGCAGAAAACAGGATCGTTGTCTGGATGCGCAACGGGGACGCGGCATCCTGTCTGCGCGGAGAGGATACCGAGACCTCTGTCGTCCGCCGGGTCATGGAAAAAACCTTTCCCGGCGGCCTCACCGCGAAAAATACGGCGCCGGCTTTTCGGCCGGCCACGCTGGATTCTTTTATCCGTCAGGAAGCCTTCCGTGCCTTCCCGGAACTGCAGGCTTGCCGGAACATCCGTACACCCTCCGGAGAATCCGTTTCCGCAGGTCTGAACCGGGAAGCGGAGCGCGGCGAGCGCCTCGTTCTGAATTCCCTGAACCGCCGCTTCTCCCGGGAGCGGATCCGCCGTCTTCTGGAGCGGAACCCGGAACTGATCCGCCTCCAGAAACAACAGGACGCCGCCAGCCGGCGGGAAAAGCGGATCCGTGCCGCCCTGCTCGATGCAATCCCGGAGCATTACAGGGATCTTTATCCCCTTGCCCGGCAGATGAAACGCCATTTCTTCCTGCATCTGGGGCCGACCAACTCCGGTAAAACCTACGAAGGCATCCAGCGTCTCCATGGTGCGGAAAACGGCCTTTACCTGGGGCCTCTGCGTCTGCTGGCCGCAGAACAGTTCGAAGCGCTGAATATGGACGACATCCCCTGTTCCCTTGTCACAGGCGAGGAACAGATCCGCGTTCCCTTCAGCCGTGTCCAGTCTTCCACGGTAGAGATGGCCGACCTGAAAGCGCACTATGATGTCGCCGTAATTGATGAATGCCAGATGATCGCTGACAGAAGCCGGGGCGGCGCATGGACAGCTGCTCTGCTGGGCCTGTGCGCGGATGAAATCCACGCCTGTGCCTCTCCCGACGCAGAAGCTCTGCTGACCCGGATTATTGCGGAATGCGGTGATGAACTGACGGTCGTGCGTCATGAGCGTATGACGCCGCTGGAAATCGACAAGGATGGTTTTCAGTTCCCGACCTCTGTCCGCCCGGGCGACGCGCTGATCGTTTTCTCCAAGGCTCGGGTGCATGCTGTCGCGGCAGAGCTGCGATCCCGCGGCTATAAGGTGTCCCTGATCTACGGCGCTCTTCCTCCGGACGTACGCCGGAATCAGGCGGATCGTTTCATGCGCGGTGTTACGGAAGTGGTTGTTTCCACCGATGCGATTGCCATGGGTATGAATCTCCCGATCCAGCGGGTAGTTTTCCTGGAGTCGGAAAAGTACGACGGAGATGTCACCCGCCCTCTTACAGATGCTGAAATTAAACAAATTGCCGGCCGTGCCGGCCGGTTCGGAAAATATGAAATCGGTTATGTGAACGCTTTTGGTTTTAAAAAGGAAGTCGCCCGGGCGCTGGCCCGTCCGCTGCCTCCCCTGACAGAAGGCGTCATCAGTTTCCCGGATTCCCTGCTGGGAATTCCCCTGCCGCTCACCCGCATTCTGGATCAGTGGCTCCGCATGCAGGATAAGGGCTGTTTTTCCAAAGCCTCCACCGTTCGTATGGCGGAGCTTGCCGCCATGATGGAAACGCCGAAAACCGACCGGCACCTGTTGTACCGGTTCCTTTGTATTCCGTTCGATGAAAAGGAGCAGGACCTGCTTTCCCGCTGGAAAGGCATGTACCACGCCGAGTGCCAGGGCGTCCATATCAGCGTCCTGCCGGAGCTTCCGGAAATGCAGGATCCGGAATCCTGCACCATCAGCATGC
>CAMJTZ010000032.1 GCA_946408865.1 uncultured Clostridia bacterium | reverse complement strand
CCATGGTGGACGGCCACGGCAACTTCGGCTCCATCGACGGGGACGGCGCCGCCGCCATGCGTTATACCGAAGCCCGCATGACGCCCCTCGCCATGGAAATGCTCCGCGATATCGAAAAGGATACGGTCCCCTTCCGCCTGAATTTTGACGATACCCTGAAGGAGCCGGATATGCTTCCCGCCCGTTTCCCCAATCTGCTGGTGAACGGCGCCAACGGTATCGCGGTCGGCCTGGCAACCAATATCCCGACGCATAACCTGTCCGAATCCATCCGTGCCGTCCTTGCGCAGATGGACAATCCGGATATTTCCCTTGATGAACTCATGCGGATCCTTCCCGGCCCGGACTTTCCAACCGGCGGCGTTCTTCTCAATAACGAGGAAATACGCAAAGGCTATGAAACCGGCCGCGGCAAGCTGACCCTCCGCGCCCGCGTCCATGTGGAGGACGGAGCCAACGGAAAGAAGCTGCTCGTCATTACCGAGGTTCCGTATCAGGTAAACAAGGCCGCCATGCTCGAGAAGATCCATAAGCTCAGCGAGGAGAAAAAAGTCGCTCTGGGCGGTATCTGTGATATCCGCGACGAGAGCGACCGCACCGGCATGCGCGCCGTGATCGAGCTGCGGCGGGATATCAGTCCGGAGAAGGTTCTCGCCTATCTCTACAAGTATTCTGACCTGCAGGTCACCTTCGGTGTCAACATGGTCGCCATTGCGGACGGCAAACCTGTCCTGCTGACGCTGAAACAGCTGATTGACGGGTATATCTCCTATCAGAAGCGGGTCGTCACCCGCCGTACGGAATATGAGCTGAAGCAGGCCAAAGCCCGCGCCCATATCCTGGAAGGCCTGATGATCGCCCTGGACAATCTGGACGAAGTCATCGCTCTGATCCGGGCCAGCAAGAGTCCGAAAGAAGCGCGTACAGCCCTCATGGAGCGTTTCGCGCTGACCGAGGTCCAGGCGCAGGCCATCCTGGATATGCGCCTCCAGAAACTGACCGGCCTGGAGATCGAAAGTCTCCGGAAGGAATATGCGGATATCCTGAAGCTCATCAGCCGCCTTGAAGGCATCCTGAAGAGCGAGCGCAAACTGCGTGAAGTCATCCGTAAGGAAATGGAAGAGCTGGCGGAGCAGTACGGTGACGAACGCCGCACCACGCTTGAAGCACCGGAAGATGTTCCCGTCGAACTGCCGGACAATACGCCCGTTCCAGAGGATGCTGTCGTCGTCTTCACCGAAAACGGTTACCTCAAGCGAATCTCCCCGGCCCAGCTGAAGCGCACGCCGCTGCCCACGGCGGAGGAAAATCCCGGCGATTCCGCGCGTTTCCTTCTGCCGTGCACCACAGCGGAAACGCTCTATATTTTTACGGATCTCGGCAGCTGCTATCCCGTCAGTGTCGGAAAGCTCGCCGAATGCAAGCCGCGTGACCGCGGCCAGCTGCTGGCCGGCGTCCTGGCCGGGCTGGAGGATGCGGAGCAGGCGCTTTGGATGTTCACAGCCGATTCCGCGAAACTGAAAGCCATGCCGGATTTCCTCTTTGTCACGAAACGCGGCATGATCAAGCGTTCCGCGGCGGAGGACTATGACGTCCGCTCCCGCAAATACCCCGCCCTTTCCCTGAAGAAGGACGACGTTCTCCTGGATGTGCGTCCTGCCTCCACAGAGCAGGATCTGCTGCTCATCACCCGCGGCGGCATGAGTATACGCTTCCCGCTTTCCGGTGTACCGGTGCAGGGGCGCACCGCGTCCGGTGTCCGGGCCATGTCCCTGGATTCCGGCGATGAAATCTGCTGTTTCCGCCAGCTGGCTGAGGGCGACGAGGTAATCCTCTTCTCCGAGCGCGGCTGGGCCAAACGCATCCCCCAGCTGGATTTCGAGTCCCAGAACCGTTCCGGCAAGGGCGTCCGCTGTTTCTATTTCAACAAAAACGGTTCCAACGGGCGCGCGATCGCCGGGGTCTGCATCCTTCCAGAGAACGTTCCCTGCAGGCTGCTGGTTTCCCAGTTCCGTTCCCCGGTCACGCAGCTGAACCGCAATGAGATCCTGCTTCAGAATCGTTCCGGCAAAGGCATGCCCTATATCATGGCAATCCTCGATGATGTCGTCACCGGCGTCACCCCGGTTGTCCTTCCCCCGGAACCGGAAGCATAATATACGTCTGATCAGGGGAATTCCTCCCCTCTTATAGAAAGGAGATAATCACTATGGCAAGACAGAATTTTGGCGGCTTCGGCGGAGGAGCCAACATGCAGCAGCTCATGCGCCAGGCACAGAAGATGCAGCAGCAGATGCAGGAAGCCCAGGAACAGCTGGATGCTGCGGAGTATGAAGCTTCCTCCGGCGGCGGCATGGTCTCTGTAAAGGTCACCGGCAAGCGCGAACTGACCGCCATCACCATCGATCCCCAGGTCGTTGATCCGGACGATATCGAAATGCTCCAGGATCTGATCATGGCCGCGGTGAACGAAGCGCTCCGCAAGGGCGAGGATGCCCGTGAAGCAGCCATGAGCCGCATGGCGCCCGGAATGGGCGGTCTGTTCTGAGATGAGCAGTCAGATTGAACCGATCGAGACGATGGCCGCGGAGCTTCACCGGCTCCCCGGCGTCGGGCAGAAAACGGCCATGCGCTTTGCGTATTTCATCGCTTCCATGCCTCTGGAGGAGGTTCGCAGCCTCTCCGTTGCCCTGTGGGAAGGCCGCAAAGCCATCCGCTTCTGCAGCGTCTGCGGCAATTATGCTGCCGGCGACCTGTGTTCCGTCTGCGCTGATCCGGAACGTCACAACGGTCAGATCTGCGTGGTCCGGGATCCGCGGGATGTCGCCGCGCTGGAGCGTACCCATGAATACGGCGGCCTGTATCATGTTCTGCACGGTACGCTTTCGCCCATGGAGGGCATCGGCCCGGAGGATATCCATATCCGTGAGCTGATGTCCCGCCTCAGTTCGGAAAAAGTCTCCGAGGTGATTCTGGCAACCAATCCGGATGTGGAAGGAGAAGCCACAGCGTCCTACATCGCCCGTCTCCTGCATCCGATGAAGATCCGCTGCACCCGTATCGCCCACGGTGTTCCCGTCGGCGGAGATCTGGAATATACCGATGAAGTCACCCTCCTCAAAGCGCTGGAGGGAAGAAGGGAAATGCCGTAAGCATGACCACAGAGTTCTACCTTCTCCTTGCCTGCCTGGTGCTCCTGGTCGTCCTGCTGATCCGGCAGGCTTCCCTGACGCACCGCCAGGAGAAAGACCGCCTCCGGCAGGAACACGACCTTTCCGTTCTCGGCAGTCAGCTGCTCGATGAACTCGATGCCCAGCGGGATGAATCCATTGCTTCCCTGCAGTCCGCGAATCAGAATCTGCTCACCACCATGTCTCAGGTGGGTCAGAATCAATCCACCCTGCTGGAAAGCATGCAGCGGCAGGTATTGCTCTCCACCCGCAACCAGGAGGAGAAGATCAACGCCCTCCGTCTGGAGAATGAGCGTCAGCTGGCTGAAATGCGGAAAGCCGTGGACCAGCGCCTGTCTGAAAGCCTGGATAAAAAGCTGGATTCCAGCTTCGCTCAGGTCAGCGAGAGGCTGGAATCCGTCTATAAGGGCTTGGGAGAGATGCACTCTCTTGCCGCCGGAGTCGGGGATCTGAAAAAGGTCCTCACCAATGTGAAGACCCGTGGAATCTGGGGAGAAATGCAGCTGGGCAACCTGATCCGCCAGACGCTGGCTCCCGGTCAGTATGAGGAAAATATCGCTGTCGTGCCGGATTCTTCAGAGCGGGTGGAATTTGCCATCCGTCTGCCGGACCGTACCGGCGGCACGGTCCTCCTCGCGGTCGACAGCAAGTTTCCGCAGGAGGATTATATCCGCCTCTCGGAAGCGTCCCAGGCCGGCGACGCCGCCGGAACGGAAGCAGCCAGGAAGGCGCTGACGCAGCGTCTTCGCGCGGAAGCGAAGAAGATTGCTTCCAAATACATCGCCCCGCCGCATACCGCGGATTTTGCCGTGATGTTTCTGCCGGTCGAAGGTCTCTATGCCGAAGCCATCCAGTCTCCCGGTCTGGTGGAAACCCTCCAGCGGGAGGAGCGGGTCGTCCTGGCCGGTCCCGGCACCTTCTCCGCGATGCTGAACGCTCTGCAGCTGGGCTTCCGCACCATGGCCATCGAGAAACGCAGCAATGAAGTCTGGCAGTTGCTGGGAGAAATCAAAACCGATTTCGCCCGTTTCGCGGAAACGCTGGAAGCCACCCGCCACCGTCTGGAGCAGGCCGGCGAGTCCATTGATTCCGCTGTTTCCCGCACCCGTACCATTCGCCGGAAGCTCTCCGGTCTTGAAAGCCTTCCGGAATCCGACAAATAAAACAGGCAGCCTATTCCTTTTTTCCGGCAATCAGCGCCAGCTTCTGTTCCCGGCGCATATGCTTGATGTGCCATTCCCGGCTGAGCGCTTCATGCCGGTCTTCACATGCTTCCTGCCAGACCAGCTCCACCGGCAGCCTCGATCGCGTGTATTTCGCGCCTTTCCCGCTGTTGTGAACCGCCAGCCTGGCTTCCGGATCCGTTGTCCAGCCGCAGTACAGCGTACCGTCCGCGCAGCGGACGATGTAAACATAATTCTTTTCCTGCCGCGCCGGTGTTTCCTCCGGCGTTTCTTTTGTGTCCGGAGTTCTGCCTTCTGCCTGTTTTGCCATTTCAGCCGTTCAGCGCCTTTCGCATGGCTTCCTGAAGCATCTGCTTCTGTTCCGCTGTCAGTTTCTCATCCGTTCCGACCCGTTCCGCCATCGTTTCCATGGTTTCGCCGATCAGCCTGTTCAGGTTCCGTCCGAGCCGGAGGCCGAAGAAGGTTCCCGTCAGCCGGTTGTCCTCCTTCAGGAAAATGTCCACATATTCCCGGCACAGGCGTTCCAGGTATTCCCGGTGTTTCCGGGCCGGATCCTCATACATTTCCAGCACCGTCAGCAGCTGCGGACTGTCAAACAGTTCCCGGCGCATCGCGTCCTTCTTATCCTCGGAAAAATCGCCCGGATTCCGGTACATCTGCAGCACCCAGCTTTTGATAATGGAAAAATCAATCATGCCGCGTTTCGGTTTCGGGTCCGGTGTGCCGATAAACAGCAGTTCCCAGTCGATGGCAGGATCTTCCGGACAGGCTTCCTTCGCTTTCTCAAGGATGATCCTGCGGTCCGGAAGGCTTGTCTTCTTCATCGCTTTTGCGATCCACTCCGCCGCCTCTCCGGATACTTTTCTTTCTTCCGCAGCCGCGATTCTGGTTCCGCAGTAGGGACAGAAGGTCATTCCTTCGCCCGGGATTTCTTTTCCGCATCCGATGCAATTCATGCTGTCTTTCCTCCGGATATTAATGAAACATATGCTTTTCCTCTCCTGCTGATGATACAGAGATTCGGGTAAATTGTCAAAACAGAAATCGCTTTTGTTTGACTATCTCCGCGCAATGGCATACAATTCTTCCTGTATTTTCACGAGATCAGAGGTTACGGCATGATTCTGGATGTTCTGCACAGGTTGATTCTCGGTCCGCTCGAACTGCTGTTCGATACCGTTTATACCGTCGGTTACCGGATCACCGGAAATCCCGGACTGTCCATTATCCTGCTGAGCCTGGTCATGAATCTGCTGATGCTTCCCCTGTACCGCCGGGCGGATGCGCTGCAGGAAGAGGAGCGTATACAGGCGCAGCTCCTGAAACCCGGAATCGAAAAGATCCGGCGTGCATTCCGGGGCGACGAGCGCTTCATGATTCTGCAGACTTATTACCGGCAGAACAACTATAAGCCCTGGTACGTGCTGAAAGGATCCCTCTCCCTGTTGCTGGAAATTCCGTTTTTTATCGCAGCCTACCGCTATCTGTCCGGTCTGAGCCTGCTCCATGGCGCCGCGTTCGGGCCGGTCGCCGATCTCGGGAAACCGGATCAGCTGATCTCCCTTTTCGGCATGAAAATTCACCTTCTCCCCATTCTGATGACCGTCATCAATATCGTTTCCGGCGCAATCTACACCCGGGAAATGCCGTTGCGGAGCAAAATCCAGCTCTACGGAATGGCCCTGATTTTCCTGGTGCTGCTGTACGGTTCACCGTCCGGTCTTGTTTTTTACTGGACGCTCAACAACCTGTTCTCCCTGATCAAAAACATCATCCTGAAGAAAACCGCGCCGGCGGATCATCCGGCCGCAGAAAAGGCTCTCCCCGGCAAACCTGCCACCGACCGTTCTGCGGCAGCGGACAGGCCGTATAGATTCATCTTCCCCGCCTGCTGTGTCTTTCTGACCATCCTTCTGGGAATTCTGATCCCCTCCGCGATTGTGAGCGCTTCTCCCGCGGAGTTTGTGGAGCTCGATGATTTCCGGTCCCCGCTGCGTTACCTGCTTCCTTCCGCCCTGCTGGCCGCCGGAACATTCCTGATCTGGTGCGTGATTTTCTTCCGCCTGTCCTCCGGAAAGGGCAGAAAGCGCTTCACGCTGGCCGCTGTGATCCTCTCCGTGGTGTCGGTTGTCAACTATATGTTTTTCGGCACGGAATACGGCAATCTGTCCGCCCTGCTGAAATATGACAATCCCCCTTCCGTTCTTCTTTCGGATACGCTGCTGAATCTGGGAATCATCCTGCTGGCTGCCTGTATTGTCGTCTTGATCTGGAAGAAAAAACCGGAAATCCTGAAGGCGGTCTGTATCGCGGGCTGCATCGGCCTTGCTGTCATGTCCGCCGGCAACATCCGCAAAATCAACTCATCTTTCGCGGAGCTGGAAGTCCTGACGGCAAAGGAGCGGGAAAAGCCGTCCTTTACCCTCTCCCGCACCGGAAGAAATGTGGTTGTAATCATGCTCGACCGGTGCATCAGCGGCTTTGTACCGTATATTTTTGAGGAAAACCCGGCTGTCGCGGAACAGTTCCGCGGTTTCACCTATTATCCGAACACCCTTTCCTTCGGGCGGAACACAAACGTCGCAACGCCTTCCCTCTTCGCCGGCTATGAATACCGACCTTTTGAGCTGGACAAGCGTGATACCGGCCTCCCGGAGAAGCAGAATGAAGCCCTGAAAGTCCTGCCTGTGCTGTTTATGGAAAACGGATATGACGTCACCGTTTGTGATCCGCCCTACGCGGGATACCTGTGGATCCCGGATCTGAGCATTTTTGACGATTATCCTTCCATCCGCCGTTATATTACCCATGGCGCGTTCGTTGACAACAGTGAAATTTTCCGGAAAAAGGACCGGATCATCAGCCGCAACCTGTTCTGTTACAGCGTTTTCCGGTCGGCGCCCGTACTGCTGCAGACCGTTCTTTACAACGAGGGGAGGTACAATGAGGCGGAAGCCCTCAATACATCTGAGGAAAGCAGCATCATCTTCACGGAGGAGTCTGAGTTCCGCAGCACAGGAATTGCGGATGAATTCATGAAGGCGTACACCGCCCTGCAGCATCTGCCCGCGATGACAAAAACAGACGGGTCTGCGCAAAACACTTTCATGATTCTGAGCAACACGACCACGCATGATGTCACCATGCTCCAGGAGCCGGCTTTCGTTCCGCAGAAGATCGTGGACAACACGGAGTATGAAGCCGCGCACAAAGTCCGGACTGCCGTCTCCGGCAGACCTCTGGAACTGAAAACTGCCGAGCAGATGGAGCATTACCAGAGTGATACGGCGGCCCTGATGCAGCTGGCGCAGTGGTTCCGTTTTCTCCGGGAAAACGGTTTGTGGGAGAACACCCGCATCCTGGTGGTCAGCGACCACGGATATGAGATGGGGCTGAACCATATTCTGACCGGCAGCGGCGAAGGGGCAAACGCCCTTGATCCCTATGACGGCGTCATGGCGTACAACGCCCTGATGATGATCAAGGATTTCGGCAGCGGCAATGAATTCACGGTCGACAATTCTTTCATGACCATTGCGGATATGCCGTCGGAGGCCATGCGGGGCCTGATTGAAAACCCGGTGAACCCCTTTACCGGGAATCCGGTCAGCGAAGACGCGAAATACAGCGAGGATGAGCAGTACGTCATGCTGACAGACTGGCGCATCGCGGAGAATCACGGAAACCGGTTCTCGGATCCTGTCCGGCTTGTGCTGAAGAATAAATACCTGTTTGATGAGAGCAACTGGGAGGTTCCGTGAGATGTTTTTCTATATCGATCCCGGTACAGGGAGCATGCTGTTCACGATCCTGATCGGTGTGCTCGGCGCGCTGATCTATGCGCTGCGCAACAGCTGGATGAAGCTGAAGGTACTCTTCCTCGGCGGCCGGAGCCGCGAAAAGAGTTCTTCCGGAACGCCCTTTGTCTTCTTTACGGACAGCAAACGCTACTGGACGATTTTCAAACCCCTCTGCGATGAAATGGAGAAGCGCGGGGAAACCGTGCTCTACCTGACCGCCTCTCCGGACGATCCCCTGCTGGAAGAAAAATACACGCATATCAAAACGGAATTCATCGGGGAGGGCAACCGCGCCTACGCCCGTATGAACATGCTGCAGGCGGATGTTGTCCTGTCCAGCACGCCCGGTCTGGATGTCTACCAGTGGAAGCGTTCGCGGAATGTCAGCTGGTATGTGCATGTTCTGCACGCCGCCAACGGCGTGACCTGCTACCGGATGTTCGGAGTTGATTACTATGATGCGCTGCTGCTCAGCGGCGAATATCAGATCCGGGAAGTGCGTGAACTCGAAGCGCAGCGCCATCTGCCCGAAAAGGAATGCGTGCTTGCCGGCCTTCCGCACATGGACGCGCTGCTGAAAAAGCTGCAGGAGCACGGCCCTGCCCCGGAGCACGGAACAACGGTCCTGCTGGCTCCCAGCTGGGGTCCGAGCAGCATTTTCAACCGGTTCGGTGAACAGATGATCGAAAATCTGTGCAAAACCGGGTACCATATCATTCTCCGGCCGCATCCGCAGTCCATGGTCTCGGAAAAGGAGCTCATCGCGCGGCTGCGCAGCCGCTTCCCGGAAAGCGAAAAACTGGAATGGAATTTTGACAACGACAACTTTGATGTCCTGTACCGTTCGGATCTGCTGATTTCAGACTATTCCGGCGTCGTGTTTGATTTTGCGCTGGTGTTTGACCGGCCCGTCATCTACGCGGATGTCTCCTTTGACTTCGAACCGTATGACGCCGGATGGCTGAACAATGAGATGTGGACCTTCCGGGCGCTCCCGAAGGTCGGCGTTCAGCTGACGCCCGAAAACGCAGACATGCTGCCGGAGCTGATTGAGGAAAGCCTGCATTCCCGGGCCTTCGCGGAAGGCCGGCGGGAAGCCATTGCGGAAACCTGGGCCAATCAGGGCAATTCCATTCCCGCCATCGCGGATTATCTGACCGCGGCCCGCCGGCGCCTGCAGGAGAGAGGCGGTAACAGCCGTGCAGTATAAAAAAGCCCTTGGCTGGCTGTATGCCGTTTCTCCCGCGCTGATTCTGCTGTTCTTCCGTCTTGCTGTAAAAACACTGCCTCCGGCGGCGGAAATCAGCCTGATGAGCGTTGCCTTCCTTCTGTCGGTCCTCTGGTACCGGCGGAAAAAGAAAGCGCCCTCTCCCCGCCTGTCTGTCCTGCAGGCCCTGCTGTGTGCCGGCGCCGGCGCCGTCTGCGGAACCCTGAGCTGGCTCTGTTTCGGAAAACCCGCGGATTTTTCCTCCGGTGTTCCGGCATTTCTGCTGCTGTGTTTCCTCGGCCCTGTTACAGAGGAGATCGTCTACCGGGGCCTGGTCTATGAACAGTTCCTGCGCTTTCTGCCGGAATCCGGCGCCATTCTGCTGAATTCTCTGCTGTTCGGGGCCGCCCATGGATCTCCCGTACAGATGGTAATTGCCTGTGTCGCCGGCATCCTGTTCAGTCTGGCACGAAAAAAAACAGGGTCGGTCCTTTCCTCTGTCCTGATGCATATGGTCCTGAATACAATGGTTTTCTTTCTCTGAACAATTCTGAAGACTGCAGCGCGCTCCGGAAGCTTCCTCCGGTTTTGGGCATCCGGCGGCTGAAGCGCTTGACTAATAAAGCCTTTGTGATATAATAGCGAGCGGTGTGTGCTTGTGCGGAGGTGTCTATTCCGTGCGGCCTGTACCCCCGGATTCGGTACGGCAGAAAGGTTTTGCCCCGGCTGTCGTTGCCGGATGGGTCTTTTCTTATGCGGCCGGCTTTTCTGCCGGGCAGTGGATGAGTGGAAAGAGAGTAATCAGAGCAGACGGATGAAGACAGTAATGGTGGTCTTTGGAACAAGGCCTGAAGCAATCAAGATGTGCCCGCTGGTAAAGGAGCTGAAAACCCGGCAGGGCATCCGGACCGTTGTTTGCGTGTCCGGTCAGCACCGGCAGATGCTTGACAGCGTACTGGACATCTTTCATGTCAGGCCGGATTATGATCTTTCCGTTATGAAGCCGGAACAGACCCTGTTCGACATTACGGCTTCCATCCTCTCCGCTTTCCGGTCCGTCCTCGAGAAGGAAAAGCCTGACGTGGTTCTGGTGCACGGGGATACTTCCACGGCCTTTGTTTCCGCCCTTGCCTGTTTCTATCTGCAGATTCCGGTAGGGCATGTGGAAGCCGGGCTTCGCACCTATAACATCGACTCCCCTTACCCGGAGGAGTTCAACCGCCAGGCGATCGGAATCATCAGCCGGTATCATTTTGCTCCGACGCCGCTTGCGGCGGAGCATCTGATCCGCGAAGGGAAAAACCCGGATACGGTGTACATCACCGGCAACACGGTGATTGACGCCATGCAGCATACGGTGAAGGAGAATTACACGCATCCCGAACTGGAATGGGTCGGAGACCGGAAACTGATCTTCATCACCGCCCATCGCCGCGAGAATCTCGGCGAGCCGATGCATCATATGTTCCGGGCGATCCGCAGGGTGCTCGATGAGCATCCGGACTGCAGGGCCGTTTATCCGATTCATATGAATCCTTCGGTCCGGAAAATTGCGGAAGCCGAACTGGGCGGCTGTGAAAGCATTCACATGATCGAGCCGATTGATGTCCTGGACTGCCACAATTTTGAAGCCAGGTGCTATCTGTGCCTGACGGATTCCGGCGGCATTCAGGAGGAATGTCCGGCCTTCGGGCGTCCGGTGCTGGTCATGCGGGATACAACGGAGCGTCCTGAAGGGGTGGATTCCGGCGTCCTGCGTCTGACCGGCACGCATGAGGAGGATATCTACCGGAATTTCAAGGATCTTCTGGAGAATCAGGCCTCCTATGACGCCATGGCGCATGCATGCAACCCCTACGGGGACGGCCGTGCCACGAAGCGCATTGCGGATATCCTGGAAACAGGAAAGTATGATCCATGGACGGCCGGATAACAGCAGAGAATGTCCCGGCTTAACGGATATACCCGGGCTGGTCCCCGGGATGGAAACCTTGAGGAGAGGAAAGAATTATGGAAATTATCAGAACGTTGCTGGAAGTGCTGATCTGGATCTGCGGTGCTTTTCTGACTTTCAACATGATCTATCAGCTCGTGATCGGCTTCTGGGGATTCGGAAAGGCGGAGAAGGATTACAAGGATCATGATCCGGAGATGCGTTTCCTGGTGCTTGTCCCCGCCCATAACGAGGAGAAGGTCATCGGGGATATCATCGCCAATCTGAAGGAAATGGATTATCCCCGTGAACTGTACGATTTCTACATCATCGCTGACAACTGCACTGACGGAACAGCCGAAAAAGCGAGAAGCCTGGGAGCGAATGTTATTGAAACGCATAAGGAATCACCGGACGCCCCCACCGGAAAACCGATTGCCCTGAAAAAGGCACTGAATGCCATCGATTATCGCAGCAAATACGATCTGCTGATGATCTTTGACGCCGACAACCTGATTGACCGCAACATGTTCCGCGAAGTCAACAGCCAGTATCTGGACAAGGGACGGCCTGACTTCATCCAGTGCTATCTGGGAGCAAAAAACAAAAAAGGCCCGGTGGCCTGGGTGTATTATACCGGCTATACGCTGAGCAACCGCTTCTTCAATCTTGCCAAGCAGCGTCTTGGCCTGAACGGGGTTCTCGGCGGCACCGGCTTCGCTATGAGCACGTCTTATCTTGCGCAGCGCGGCGGAGGGACCACCATGACCCTGACCGAAGACTATGAGATGCAGGTTGAAGCAATCCTGGACGGCCGGCGGATCGTCTGGAACCACTTCACCCGGGTATACGATGAAAAACCCACCCGGCTCACCGCCGCGATCCGTCAGCGGATCCGCTGGGGCCAGGGGCATTGGTTCGTCACCCTGCACAATACCGGAAAACTGGTTCGTGCCCTTATTGCCGGAAAAATCAGTATCTGGGAGTTCATCAGCCTCGGCACCTATATGTACAGCGTTGCAGTGATGGTAGCCGCACTGGTCCAGCTGGTATTTACAGCGGTTCTTTCCCTTGCTTTCTCCGGGCAGCCGCTCTTCCATCTTTCCTATCAGGGATTGCTCATGAGCGTCCTCACCGTCTCCTACTCCTACTGCTTCCTGTTCTATTACGCGGATTGGAAGGACAATGGGATCCGCTTCAGTCTGAAGACCATTCCGATGATGGTTGTCGGTTTCTTTGCGACAGCGGTCATCACTTTCTTCAATCAGATTTTCGGCCTTCTCCGCTGCAGGGATCAGCAGCACTGGGTAAAAACAGAGCACTGCATTCACGCAGAAATTGCTCCGTCCTCAGCCGCGTCGCATGCCCCGGCAGCAACCACAACCCACGAAGCCGCCTGATGAACCAGAAACTCCGGTATCCGACATCGGTTACCGGAGTTTTTTATTCTCATTTTCTGTTTTCTTCTCCGGACAGGCTCTCTTGTTTCATCGTAAAACCGATCATGTATCCGTCTCCGCAGCGGTCTGTGACCTTGGCGTACGCATCTCTGTCGCGGATGCGGATCATCAGATCCTGCAGGAGATTCAGCGCGGTTCCGGTTTCCAGAACAGCGTATTTTTCATCCGCGGTAACCTTTGTCAGTCTCCCGCTGTTGGGAATCGGATCCACCGTTTTCCCGGCCAGCAGGAAGAAGGTCACCTCCTGTCCCGGTAGTTCCTTCCATTCCATTTCCTCACCTGATTCCTTCCATATACGGTGCTTTCCGATTCCTGTGATATTGTAGTATTTTAGTTCCGCGCGTCCGCCTTTGGGCATGAAGGAATTCTCGCCGATAATCGTCAGTTCTTCCGCAATCCGCTGCTGCGTCGTCTCCAGGATATGGATTTCTCCGCCGATACAGAAGGATTCCAGACGTCCGGCCAGGTTCACCGTTTCGCCCATACAACCGTATTTCATTTTCCGGTCTGATCCGATGTTGCCGACCACGCACTTCCCGGTGCTGATGCCGATGCCCATCTGCAGTTCCGGATAGCCTTTCTCCCGGTTCCAGGCGTTGACCTCCTCCAGGGCATTCTGCATTTCCACCGCGCAGGTAACTGCTGCCGAAGCATGATTCCGCATATCCTGCGGCGCGCCGAACACCACGAAGATTCCGTCTCCCAGAAATTCTATAATCGTCCCTTTGAAGCGGCGGATAACCGCGGCCATTGCTTCAAAGTAGTGGTTCAGTTCCGTAATCAGGTCGGTGGAGGACAGCCGGGTACTCATCGCCGTAAATCCACGCAGGTCGCTCATCAGAATGGTGACGTCCCTTTCCTGTCCGCCCTGCTTGTCCCCTTCCGGATCGCCCAGCACATATCCTGCGATTTCCGGGGAGGTGTAACGCTCAAAGGCAGACTGCACTTTCTGCAGCTCTGTAAGATTCGTAATGACAAACAGGATGTTTCCGTTTTCCCCCGCCTCGCATGTCAGCGTGACAAGCAGCCGGTATGTCTTTCCCTGATTGTTGACATAGTCCACCATGGAGCGGATGGATTGTTTTTTTTCCATGACGCTGTCAATGAAAAGCTGAATCAGCGCGTCGTTCGCTGCTTCATAGGGAATGGCGTTCCAGATTTTGATATGCTCGTCCGCGCGGATGCCGAAGAGCTTCTCTGCCGCGGGGTTGGCGTAAATCAGTTCCCCGTTGGATGCGGTCAGGCATACCGCGTCGTCCATGTTGGACAGAATATACTGCATCTGCGTCACGCCGAGTATTTCGGGGGGCTGTTCCTGGCTGGCTCCGGAAACCGCCTTCGCGCTTTCCCGCTTCCGGGAATAGCCGGCCAGCGTCGCGATATCTTCCAGCAGCGGTTCTCCGTGATAGGCCGTGCGGGTGTATTCGATGACGCGGAAAGTGTCCGGAACCGTCTCGTCAAGGTATGGGATCAGTGATCCGAAGTCCAGCGTACCGTCCTCCAGACGGTTATGCTGGTCGTGAACCCCGTCGTTGTTGTGCAGATGGAATCCGCGGATCTGTCCCTGCAGATCCCGTACCAGCTTCCGGATATCCCATCCGTTGGCGTTGGCGTGACCCACGTCAATCAGCACAGGGAATTTGCGTTCCCGGCACATGTCCGTAAACTCTGCCTGGTTCAGCAGAATCGTTCCGTCCGCTTTGGTTCCGGTGTTTTCATAGAGGAAGGTGACTGCGGGAAACATTTCCTGCATTTTTTCGATATTCTGCAGCGAATTCCGGAGCATCTCGTCCTTCATGCCGGGGCGGACCTGGCAGTTGTTCAGATGAACCACCATGGCGGCCGGCTGCAGGATCTCTGCGTACTTCTGTGTCAGCCGCAGGTGGTACATTCCGTCTTCCCAGGCCTTGCTTCCCTTCGGAGCGCTGTGTTCAACGCCCCATACCGGTTCGTGAAAAATCAGCGGCCCTGCTTTGAACAGGTCCAGGTTCTGTTTCAGGTTTTCTTCAAAGTCGGGCAGATCGAACATCATCAGCAGTTCAAATCCCAGTGAACTGTATCGTTCGCGGTAAATCCGGCCTGTCTGCAGCTGTGAGCGCGGCAGCACGCATGTATCGATGTAGAGGTTCATCCGTATCTCTCCTTCCGGAATGCAGGGTGGAATCGCCATGAAGAAAAAACCGGGAATCCGGTTTCCCGGATCCCGGGCTTCAGGTTCCTGTTCAGGCGCCTTGTACCGCTTCCTGGCAGGCTTCCATATAATCTTTCGTCAGTTTTCTGAGCCTGTGAG
>CAMJTZ010000031.1 GCA_946408865.1 uncultured Clostridia bacterium | reverse complement strand
CAAGGTGGTCGACATCATCCGCCGGCTGGAGGAATACGAGATCCGGCCGGTGGTCACCGATCCCTGGGCAGATCCGGCGGTGGCGAAGCAGGAATACGGCGTGGAGCTGACCCCCTGGGAAACGATTCCGAAGGCGGACTGTGTCATCATCGCGGTGGGGCACAAGGAATTCCGGAATATGCCCATGATGCAGGTGAAAAAGCTTTTCAAGGAAGAACTGCCGGACGCCGAAAAAGTGCTGGTAGACGTGAAATCCCTGTACCGGATGGACGAACTGAAAGCCAGCGGTATGCGGTTCTGGCGGCTGTAAGCTGAGGAAACGGAATGAAGATCTGTTTTGTCGGCCCGGCGGGGAGCGCGCATATCCGGAAATGGTGCGCCTGGTTTCTGGGAAAAGGGCATGAAATCCACGTGATCTCCTTTACGCCGGGGGAGATTCCCGGCGCAAAAGTTCATCTGGTGGACCTGGGCGTGGACCCGGACGGCAGCGACCTGGGGAAGCTGAAATATCTGACCGCCGGGGGAAAAATCCGGAAGACAATCCGGGAGATCCGGCCGGACGTGGTGCACGCGCACTACGCCACCAGCTACGGCGTCGCCATGGCCCTCAGCGGCGTGAAGGGATACGCGCTGAGCGTATGGGGCAGCGATATCTACGACTTTCCCCGGCGGAGCACGCTGCATAAATCTCTGCTGCAGTTCTCGCTGAAGAAGGCGGGAACGCTTTTCTCCACCAGCAGAGCGATGGCGGAGGAGGCGGGGAAGTATACGGACCGGCCGTTTGCCATTACGCCCTTCGGGGTGGACATGACCCTTTTCTCTCCGGAGAAGCGGAACCGGACAGACGGGGCGTTTGTGATCGGCGTGGTGAAATCCCTGATGCCGATTTACGGGATCGATATCCTGCTGCGGGCGGCGGCAATGCTCGTGAAAGAGCATCCGGAGATGAACCTGCGGGTGAAAATCGCCGGGGACGGACCGCAGGAAGCGGAGCTGAAGGCGCTGGCCGGGGAGCTCGGAATTGCGGAGATTACGGAATTCATGGGCCGGATTTCCCAGGAGGAATGCGCGAACCTGTACGCGAACCTGGACGCCGCGGTGATCCCCTCCGTACGGTATGAATCCTTCGGGGTGGCGGCGGTGGAAGCCCAGGCCTGCGGCACGCCGGTGATCGTCTCCGACGTGGGCGGCCTGATGGAAACGGCCGGGGAGGCCGGAACCGTCGTTCCGCGGCAGAACCCGGAAGCCGTCGCAGAGGCGGTATGGAAGCTGTATAAGGATCCGGAACTGCGCCGGAAGATGGGCGAGGCAGGCCGGAAGCACGTGCTGGAAAACTACGAACTGAATCAGTGTTTCGGGAAGATCGAAAAGCTGCTTGAGGAAATCCCCCATGGGGACGGTTCCTCCGGCGGATTTTCCCCTGACGGGGACCGGAGGAACCGTCCCCATGGTCCAAGGTGCATCTTCTATCTTCCCTACAGGCTGGACGAACACGGCGCGGGGGCGCGGATGATGCGGCCGCGGAAGATGGCGCAGGCCTTCCGGGACATCGGATACGACGTGACGATGATCTCCGGGACTTCGGCCGAACGGCGGGGACAGATCCGGGACGTGAAAAAGCGGATTATCGCCGGGGAAAAGTTCGCGTTTCTGTATATGGAGAGCCATACGGAGCCGACACTGCTGACGGATCCCAGCCATCTGCCGACGCATCCCTTTCTGGACTACGGATTTCTGCGGTTTGTGAAGAAGCACGGGATTCCGGAAGGGCTGTTCTACAGCGACCTTTTCTGGAAATACGAGGGGTACGGCACGGGGCTGCCGGGATGGAAAAAAGAAAGCGCCCTGCAGTGCTACCGCTACGACATCCGGCAGTACGAGAAACTGCTGGACCGGTTCTATGTGCCGGACGTGAAGACCTTCTCGGAGGTCATCGGAAGCGAAAAGCTCAGTGGGATCATGGCGGAGCTTTCCCCGGGGGCGGAGAACCTGACGGTTCCGGAGAAGAAGGAGATCACCGGGCCGCTGACGGTTTTCTACGTGGGCGGTTTGGGCGGAAACTACCAGATTGCCGAGCTGATCAAGGCAGTGCACGATACGGAAAACGTCCGGCTGATCCTCTGCTGCCGGAAGGCGGAATGGGAACGGGAAAGACCGGGATTCGCGGAATATCTCTGCGACCGGATCGAGGTGATCCACAAGAGCGGGGACGAACTGGCTCCGTACTACGACGAAGCGGATCTGGGATCCCTGCTGTTTCAGCGGGGAAGCTACATCGACATGGCGAAGCCCTTCAAGGCGTATGAATACCTGGGGCACGAGCTGCCGGTGATGAGCACATACGGAACGGCCATCGGGGCGTTCGTCGAGAAGAACGACATCGGCTGGAACATCGCCTGCAGCGCGAAGGCTATCCAGCGGGTGTTCCGGGAGATCTTTGAGGATCCGGCGCTGCTGCCGCGGAAGCGGCGGAACTGCAGGGCCGCGAAGGCGGAGAACCTGTGGACCTGCCGGGCGCAGCAGGTGGCAAAGGATCTGGCGAAATAAACAAACAGGATTGCCGGACGGAGGAAGATCATGCTGGGTTTGCGGTTATTGCTGGTGATCGCGGTGTTCCTGGGCAGCACGCTGCTGTTCCGGATTGCTGCCGGGAGCCTGAAAATCACAAAACTGAATATGATCAGCGCCATCTACTACTATCTGCTGGTTTTCAGCCTGATCGGCGGCAGCCTGACCTATCTCGGGATGCGGGAGCATTATATGCTGCGCTTTGTGCAGGATCCGGAGAATATCGACCGGGCGTACTATGCCCTGGCCTACGCGATGATTCTGCTTCCGCTGACGATGATCCTTGTGAAAAAATTCCTGGGCGTATTTCTGCGCCGGCGGGAGATCCGGGAATATACCCGGTCGGAAATCTGCGTCAGCGAGAAGCGGACGCGGATGTTCTTTTTCGTGCTTTTTCTGGGGCTGGTGTGCGCGGGGGCGACGCTGTACGTATTCCGGAACCTGGGATACAACCCGGTTACCGCCCTGCTGAAGCGGCAGAACCTGAGCGCGCTGCGGCAGGCGGGGGGCAGCGGCGGCGGGAACCAGTATATCAAGAACCTGCTGATGACCGCCCTGACGCCGTATGTGTCCTATCTGGCCTATATCTACGCCCGGGTGACCCGGGAGAAGAAATGGTGTTTCCTGTTTCTCGCCCTGGGCGCGCTGAGCGTGCTGGTGCTGACCTACGACTTCCAGAAGGCGCCGGTGATCATGTACCTGATCGGGTTCTATCTGCTGGAGGTCGGGATGGGAAATATCCTGAACCTGAAGTGGTTCCGGTATCTGGCCATCATCGCGGTGGCGCTGATTATCGGATTCTACGTGCTTTCCGGGGCGGGAAGCCACCTGGGCTCCATCTATACCGGCCCGGCGGGGCGGATTATCTTCAGCCAGTTTTCCCCGCTGATCCTGCACCTGGACGTATTCCCGGCGCGGACGGATTTCCTGAACGGCGCCAGCTTCAACAGCTGGATATCGGCGCTGTTCCCGGCGGCGGAAGGCCTGCGGAGCGGCCGGATCGTCATGGAGATGACGAACCCCGCCGGCATCCGGGAAGGGGTGGCCGGCGTGATGAACACCGTATTTATCGGGGAAGCCTGGGCGAACTTCGGGACGGTCGGGATTGTGATCGCGCCAATTATTTTCGGAGTGATTATCGGGCTCGCGGCGACGCTGATCCCGGCAATCAAAAAATCGCCGGTGACGATTCTGCTCTATGCCCAGCTGACGCTGCTGTTCATGAACATCGTCGAGGGCGGATTTGTGGATATTTTCTACAGCGCCTCCACGATCTTCCTGCTGGGCGTGACCGTCGCGATGTGGGCCTTCAGCGGCTCCGGAGAAATGGCAGTGCCCACCCGCCTCGAAAAAGGACCAGGGGGACGGTTCCGCTGGTTCCGTTTCGGCAAAAAGGACCAGGGGGACGGTTCCTCCGGACCCTCCGCGGGGGTGGCGCAATGATCCAGAGAATCAGAGCGCTGTTCTCCGGCGGGTTCTTCCATATTCTCGGAAGCACCTTTCTGAACAAGATCATCGCCTTTGTATCGAACATCGCCATCGTCCGGATTCTGTCCAAGCCGGACTACGGGATCTTTACCGGCGCGTTCAACGTGTTTTTCATCGTATTCCTGTTCAGCGGGCTGGGGATCACCAGCGGAATTCTGTATTTCTGCTCCAAGGACATTGAGCGGGAAGAGAAGAAGACTTTCTACGCCTGGTCCCTGAAGTTCGGACTGCTGACGGAAGCGCTGCTGAGCCTGGCGATCCTGCTGTACGGGCTGCTGGGGAATGTGGGGATTGAGGAAACGCGGAAGTACATCCTCTCCCTGGCGATGCTGCCGTTTATCAATTTCCTGTTTGACTACTTCGTGGTGATTCTGCGGGCGGAGAAGGACAATAAGAAGTATTCGCTGCTGCTGAATATCCACTCCGTGATGTACGCGGGGTTCGCGATTCTTGGGGCCCTGCTGGCAGGGATCCCGGGAACGATCGCGGGGCGGTACCTGGCGTATATCGGCGCCGCGGTGACCGGATACGTCTTTTGCAAAAAGTACGCGGACGTATCCTGGAAAGGAAGGCTGAACCGGGAACAGGTCAAGGATCTGACGAAGTATTCCGTAAAGGCGGGAATCACCAGCGCCCTGAACGTGATTCTCTACCGGCTGGACGTGATGGTGATCACGCTGGTGGTGGCGGACGCGTCCATTCTGGCCAGCTACAAAACAGGGACCCAGCTGCCGGAGAACATGAACTTCATTCCCCAGTGCCTGATGGTGTACTACGTGCCGCTGTTTGTGCAGCACCTGGGGGACGCGGGTTGGATCAAGCGGAAGACGAAGGAGATCTATCTTTTCGCCGCCGGGATCAGCGTGGTGCTGGGAGCGGCGGTATATATCCTGGCGCCGCAGATTGTACAGCTGCTGTGGGGAGAGAATTACCTGGACGCGGTGCCGTGCATGCGGATATTGACCATTAGTTTTGTGATTTTAAGTACGTTCCGGATTACGAGCACGAATATCCTGCTGAGCCTGAAGCGGGCGGGGTATACGATGGTGGTGAGCCTGGTGACCGGGGCGGCGAATATCGGGCTGGATGTGTGGCTGACGGTGCAGTACGGGTCGATCGGCGCGGCGTGGGCGACGCTGATTGTGACGGTGCTGGCGGCGGTGATGTCGTTCCCGTATGTGATGTATATTGTTTATTCGGGGAAGAAGAAATACGAGTAGGAGCAGATTATGAAGGTTCGAAAGCAATGGGTTCTGGCGGGGGTCCTGCTTTTATGCTGGATTCCCTGGGGGATTCTTTGCTTTCCGGGGAATATGCCGTGGGACGCGGGGACTTCCATTGCCTGGTTCACCGGGCTGGACCGGTCCAACGTCAACAACCCTTATTTCCAGAATATCCTCTTCGGCAGTTTCTATTCCCTGGGGAAAGGACTGGGCATTCCGCAGTTCGGCGTATGCCTGTACTGCTGGCTGCAGATGATTCTGGAGGCCATTCTGCTGGGGCACGTGATCGCCTATCTGTCTGACCGGTGGGCCGGGAAGGCGGCCTATATCCTGGCAGCCTTCTACGGGCTGATTCCGGTTTTTCCGCTGTACGCCTTCATGATGGGCAAGGATTCCAACATGGCGATCGGGATCCTGTGGTTCGTCTATCTGCTGCTGCGGTCCGCCGGAGAGCGGGAGGCATTCTGGGGGCAGAAACGCAATATTATCCTGATGGCCGCGGCTCCGGCCATCCTGTCCCTGCTGCGGAACTTTGCCGGATGGATTCCGCTGATCATCGCGATTGCTCTGCTGCTGATCTGGCGCAGGAAGGACGGGATCCTTCCGTCCGCGATCTCCGCGGCGGCGCTGGTGATCGTCTCCATCGCGATTCCGCGGATCGCGGGGATTCCGCCCGCGGAGATCAAGGAAGAGATGTCCGTTCCGCTGCAGACGGCGGCCTACTACGTTCAGCAGCACCCGGACGAGGTGACGCCGGAGGAGAAGGAAACCATCGAAAGCGTGATTGACTGGGAAACCTTCACGGGGGCCTACAATCCCGATATCGCCGACCGGATCAAGGATCCGAGCCAATTCACCCCGGAGACCCGGGGAAAATTCCTCGGGATGTGGTGGGGGATGATCCGGAAGCATCCGGGAACGATCCTGGAGGGATGGCGAAGGTCCGTCTGGATCTACTTCTCCCTGTCTGCCCAAAGCCCGATCAAGTCCCACATCTTCATCGGGACCGGGGGCATCAATCCGGAGATGCAGGAGCCCCTGGGACTGACGACGCGGCCGGCCGGAAACTACACCGCCGGGCGGATCTGGAACCAGGCGATCACGATCCCGGTGCTGCGGCAGCTGCAATGCATCGGGCTTTACAGCTGGATTGCCGTCGCGATGACGCTGGCGGCCCTGATTTTCCGGAAGCTGCGCAGGTTTCTGCCCTGCTGCCTGATGCTGATGATGGTGCTGGGGGCCTGCATGCTGAGCCCGGTGAACGGGTATTACCGGTACGCCTATCCGATGATCCTGAGCACGCCGGTGACTCTCACCGCGATGGCCGGGAGTTTCAATAAAGAACGGAGGATATCCAAATGAGCGAGAAACAGAAGAAAGCGCCGGGGTTCCGTCCGCGGACGGAGGACAACGCCATCGATCCGGCCCGGGTGGTGCGGAATTTCTGGGACAAGCGGAAGGTTTTCGCCTGGGTGCTGGTGCTGTGCATCGTGATCGGCGTGTGCGCGCCGCTGGCGGTTTATCCCTTCACGAAGGAGCCGCAGAAGGTTTCCGCGGTGGCGACGCTGGAATACGCGAAGGGCCTGGAAGCGCCGGACGGATCCGATCTGGACCTGACGAAGATCACTTCCGCCGCCGTGCTGCAGGAAGCGCTGGACGGCGTTACCCTCAGCCGGAAGATCGCCGCGGACGCGCTGAGCGCGCAGCTGGAGATCCTGCCGATCTTCTCGCCGGAAACAAAGCGGACGCAGGAGATGCTGGCGGGCCTGGCCAAGGTGCAGGATCCCGGCGCCTATACGCCGCTGAAGGATCTGGAAATGAAATATGAAAACCGGTTCACGGTTACGCTGAAGAACGCCTTCGGCCTGAAGGACGAGGAGACGCGGCTGCTGCTGGACCGGGTGCTGGACGCCTACAACGACTATCTGGCCCGGAACGCGGGAACGGCTGAACTGCTGGTTTCCCATACGGCGGCGCAGGGCAGCACCCCGAGCATTCTTAGCGCGAACCTGAAGAAATGCGTGCTGTGCGGGGCGATCGGGCTGATCCTCGGCTGCGTCATCTGGTTCATCGCGGCGCTGTGGCCGGAGATGCTGCGCAGCAAGGCGGCGCCCGCGGAAGACGCGAAAGAAGGTGCGGGAAAATGAAGAAAACGCACTTTCTGCGGTTAACGATCATCGTGGTGGCAGCCTGCTTCATCGTGGGTGTCGCGGCGGCGGCCCTGATGTACGGCGGAAACGCGGACCGGAAGGCTTCCACGGCCACGCTGATCCTGGCCTTTGACGCGGCAGCGGACGGACAGAAACCGAACGGGGAAGCCCTGAATATCCGGGAGATGGCCTCTGAGAAGGTGATCGGCGCGGCAGCGTCCAAAGCCGGCCTGGGCGGCATCCGGGCGGAGGAAGTCCGGAAGAACCTCTACATTGCCGGGGTTTACCCGTCTGAAATGGCCAGCCGCATCGGGGATTACATCTCCCCGCTGAACACCAAACTTCCCCGGGAAGCGGACGTCCGCGGATTCCATCCGACGATGTTCCATGTGACACTGTATCAGGAAGCGGCTCCGGAGCTCACCGCGGACCAGCGCACCGCGCTGCTGGGAGCGATTCTGGATACCTACCGGGAAAGCTTGGGCGGGCGCACGGAAGTGACCGCCCTTACCGCCCGGGAGCCGAAGCTCCTTTCCGCGGATTTCGCAAAAAAAGCACTCAGGACGGCGCTGCCGCTGAGTGCGCTGGGATTCATCGTGTGCATCGTGCTCCTGATCCGGAAAAGGGCTCAGTGAAGCAGGGTCCGGATGACGCCGAAGGATTCGAGATCGTCCATGATGCTCTGGCAGGAGGACGCCGGGAGTTCATACAGGAAATCGATCAGACCGCGCAGGAGCGGGCGGTCGATGAGATGGAACAGCCGGTAAAGGGTATCCTCGTTCAGGCCGAAGATATTGTATTCCGTGACCATCTCTTCCGTCACAAAGGCCAGGGGCGCGTTGTATTCCCGGGGCACGACGGAGCCGGAAACGGTAAAGACCGGATCGCCGTCCGCCTGGTCCGCCCGGGTCAGGGAGAGGGAGAACTCCCCGGCGGCGGTTGTGGAGCCCTTTACGAGATAACTGAAATTCGGGAGCAGATAGCCGGTAAGGGAGACCGTTCCGGAGACGGCGCTGTCGACAGGGTACGCCGTGGGGAGACCGGTCAGCTCCATCCGGGCGGAGAGCAGACTTTCCGGCCAGTCCTGCCGGTAGGCGTGCTCCTCCATGCCGGTGCCGGGGCCTCTTGCCCAGTCCGCTACCAGGGACAGGCTGGTTTTCCCGTCCACGGTCTCTGTTCTGTACGTCCAGGAGGGGATATAATCCACCGGGATTTCCGGAACGGACAGGGTACAGTCATACGCGTTTTCTGAATGATGTTCTTCCCAGAGGACGGCTCCGGCCGCGTTCTTCAGGCGCAGGGTCCGGGTGCCGTCCTTTTCTTTTTTCTCCGTAAATTTCAGGCTTTTTCCGTCCGCGGCCAGACGGATCAGCTTCGCCAGATCCTCCACCGCGACCTGCAGGGTTTCCGAATTCTCCAGCGGGTAGCTGATGGCCGTGACCCAGTTTTTCGGGGAATCGCCGCCGATCAGCTTCACGCGCCAGGCTTCCGCCAGCTCCTGAACCTTGTCCCAGGAAAGGGTGGTGCCGTTTTTCACCGGGCCGACCACCTCGTTCCACATCTCCGGAACGCAGCGGACGGCCTGCCAGGTGGTATCCGGGACGAGCAGCACATAATACGGCGCCGGGATCTTGAACGCTTCCCAGGCGCGCTTGGCGAAGGCCATGAGGCCGTTGGGCCGGAAACAGACGATTTCCTGCCCCAGGAGGGAGGATTCCAGCTTCATCATCTCCGGCGTTCCGTACATATGCAAAGAGACTTTCGCGGCCTGATTCGTCGACGGGGCCAGCTCCATCCGCACATCCGCGGACTGCGTCCCGGGGCAGCGGACCATGGTTCCCCGGACTTCCAGCAGATTCAGCAGATCCGCGTAGCCCTGGACATGCTTCCGCTCCCGGAAGGGATAGACTGCCGGGTTCAGATGAAAACGCAGGCTGTAATCAAAGGCGTATACTTCCGGTTCGCCTTCGGCGGCGGCAAAGGAGCAGAAAGCCCCCAGCGCCAGGATCCCCGCAAGGATAAAAGCCAGAATCTTTCTCATCGGACTGCCTCTTCTTACGTAGTGATACGCAGTGTTACGTAGTGATACGAAGCATTATATCATAAAGAATCGAAAAGAGCCAGAACCCTTGTTTTTCAAGGCGCGGAGCCCTGCCGGTTTGACGAGGCAGGAAGCATATGGTAAAATGCTCAAAGGTTTTCGATTTGCGGAAACCTGAGAGGATTGAAAGGAGTAAGTAAGTATCGTATGAAAAAGCTTATCAGTATGCTGCTGCTCTGCGCGCTTGTGCTGAGCTGCGCCGCGGCCGGAGCGGATATCGCCGGCGCGAAGAGCATCGATCCGGCAGCAGCCCGGAACATCAACATCCAGCCCGTCGGTGAGAACACCGTGGCGGACGGCATCAGCCCCACCACCGGCCGTGACTTTGCCGAACTGGAAGAGGATCTGCCGGAAGGTTTCAGCGGCATGGTCGTCACCAACAAGTACTATCCCCTGATGGTGCAGCACTGCGGATACCTGAGCGCCGTGGGCGACGCGGCCCCGGTCTTCGGCTCCTACGCCGACGTGTACTATGAAATGGCGAAGGCTGTTACCGGCTACACCCGCCTGTGCATGATTTTCAACGACTATCTGCCCACGCTGGTCGGCGGCAGCCGCAGCATGCGGATGGGCAACGTCTGGATCCGCCAGGAGTGGAACGCGCCCGTGCTGTACGCCGGCACGCAGGACACCTCTGTTCCCGGCAGCCAGTACAAGACGGACGTGGAAGAAGCCCGGCGCCTGCTGGGGATCCCGAACTCCACCAACTCCGACCTGGAAACCTATCCCTGGAACGTTCGGATGTATTTCGACGGCCTGACCGGCTCCAAGCAGTATCTGAAGTGGAAATACCGCATCAGCTCCCTGCCGGATGAATGCAACCTGGTGTGGGACGCTGCCGGCCTCGTGAGCGGCCTGCTGGGCGAGCGTGATTTCTCCGATCACAATCATACCTTCAAGTTCGGCGCCCTGCCGGAAGGCGGCGACGACGGCAACGAAGTGTATGTCCTGTTCCGGAACGACGCCGTGAAGAACGTGGACGACAAAGGCATGTTCTACTTCAACAGCGTATATGAATACGAACCGGACGAGAACGTCTACTACCGTTACGCGATCACCGATCTGGAGAAGCCCCTGGACAACCCGGTTCTGTTCGCCGAACAGCGGGTGACCAACGTCGTCAGCAAGCTCTTCTCCAGCAACGAGCTGGATGGCAGCATCATCACCAGCTGCAACCGCACTCCGGGCAACGCCATCACCTTCGCCAACGTCGTGATCCAGTATGTGGAGAACATGTGGCCCGACGGCGAACATCCCTATCCGGTGCTGTACGGCACCTCCGGCAACGCCGACATCTTCATGGGTGGCAAGCACTACGCGGGCGTGTGGAAGCGCGACGGCGTGGATGACCGCACCGTGTTCTACGGCGAAGACGGCCAGGAGATTCCCTTCCAGGCCGGCCGCACGATGATCGTTCAGATGGACTACAACGCAGCTCACCGCGAAGTCAAATACGAATAAGAATGAGACCCAGGACGCCGGGGAAAAATCCCCGGCGTCTTTTTCGCGAAAATCCCCCATGGGGACGGTTCCTCCGGTCCCTTTTTTGGTTTGACTTCCATTTCTCCCGCGCAGATAGTAAAATAGGATCAGAAAATCCGCCAGAAATCCGCCAGGGGGACGGTTCCTCTGGTCCATCAAGGAGAGAAGAATATGCCAAGAAAAGCGAGAGAGCAGAGCAGCACGAATATCTATCATGTGATGATCCGCGGCATCAACCGGCAGACCATCTTTGAAGACAATGAAGACAGGTATGCTTTCATGACGGAACTGAAACGCTGTAAGGAGTTGTCTGATTTCAGGCTGCACGCCTTCTGCCTGATGCCGAATCATGTGCATCTCCTGATGGAAACGAATCAGGAGCCGCTGGAGATCATTTTCAAAAGACTGGGAAGCAAGTACGCGGGATGGTACAACCTGAAGTATGAGCGGGTCGGGCATCTGTTCCAGGACCGCTTCCGGAGTGAGAAGGTTGAAACGGAAGCCTATTTCCGGACCGTGCTCCGGTACATTATCCAGAACCCGATGAAGGCGCATATGGAGGAAAAGCCGGGGACATACAAATGGAGCAGCTATTTGGCCTATGCAAAGGGTGCCGGAACGCTGACGGACACCCAATATGCCATTGACCTGTTCGGGCAGCGGGAGGCACTGGTTGAGTTCCTGTGTGAAACGAACGAAGAAAAGGCCATGGATGAAGGGGGTTTTGCACCGCGGCTCTCGGATTTGCGGGCCAAAGAGATCATGGAGCAGATCACGCACTGCGCATCGGTTCCGGAATTTCAGAAGCTGGAGAAAGATATTCAGAGAGAATATATCAGGGATATGTATGACAATGGCCTGCCATTCAGACAGATTTCACGCCTGACAGGGAAGGACAGAAAAACAATAGCAAAAATCGTACAGCAGAAATCCGCGGCCGAGGAATTGAATCTGAAGGAATATGAATGCCTGGATTTGGATAACTCACTGACACTCCGCGAATCAGACATGTTTGAAGTGATCTGGTAAATTGGACCATGGGGACGGTTCCGATGGACCATCGAGGAGAGCAAGTATGCCGAGAAAAGCGAGAGAACAGAGCAAAACGAATATCTATCATGTGATGATCCGGGGCATTAACCGGCAGACCATCTTTGAAGACAATGAAGACATGTATACTGAAAGAGGATATGCATTTATTTGATAGATTAATTGCAAAGGATGATTAAGGTATGGAATTTCCTCAAGTACTTAAAAAGATTCAAGAGATGCTTACTACTCCTGAAGGAGAAGCTGTCTTATCTGAAGCAGGGTTAGCAGTCGGTATGATTTGTCCTCCTGCCGGAGTTGTTGCTGAATCATTTAACATTTTTCTACAACAGTATGATAAACTAAAACTTCGGATGCTTATAAAGGGATTATCGAAAGATTTGGATGTGGAGAAACATATAAACGAATTATACAATTATGTCAGTTCATCGCCTACTAGAGCATTCACTGTTGGAAATGTATTAAAGGAAGCAGTAGCTGCTAAGTCTCCCAAGATATGTATGTTATATGGGATAATCCTTGCCGAGCATGTTAATAAACAGAAAACAGATTTCACTATAGATGACATTATTGTGTGTAATGCATTGGAAAATGCAAGCGATTTTGATTTGGATAATTTCAAGGAATTAATGGAGCATTGGATTAATCAAGAGGGATATATTGAATATCCCAAAGAAGAAAAAGAAAAATTCGAAAAGACATGCTTGTGGTGCATATATAGTAGATTATTCAATATTCATGGTTTTACTTGGGCAATACTTGGAGGCGAAGATGACCCTGAAAGTAAAACAGTGAGAACAAATTATGTTGTTGAAAGTTCAGCAAAAATGTTATTAAATCTAGTTAACGAACTTGGAATGACTTGGAATTATTGATGAGCAACGAAACACAATAAAGGGATGATTCCCGGCATATATGGCCAGTGGAATCATCCCCTTAGTATGAAACTTCCCCAAAGCTATTTATGATGTAAAAGTCATTTCCTCATCGAAAACAAAATTATTTAGATTGATAAAGGGAAGCATAATAGACTTTGATCCCATTTGATGAAGTATACCTGCTTGGAGCAAAAAGACGCGGAGATTAGCAAGGCAATGAGGCATAGCTGTATGGATAAGCAGATCCTGGAAGACGGTCTCAGGATTTTTCACAGAATCTGTATTCATTTCACACATAGCAACACATTGTCCATCTATCATCATTTTTTGATTATCATATTCCGCAACGAAGTGAAATTCAATCTGAATAACAGCTCTAAGCTGATTGTTTTCGCTTTCGATTTTTTGAATATGTGCTTTCATTTTCCATTTGTGTTCAATATTTGGTGGAATATGAATGATAGGATTGATGCTTCTGAATTCAAGGATTCTCCAATCTTTGATTTGAAAAGGAGAAATAACATTATCACTCATAATTATGCCTCCTGCTTTATGCTATTTCAGGTCTAAAGTCTGCCAGATCACAACGGAATAAATTATTCAAGCTATCAGTGACCTGATCATTTGCGTCTTCATAGTCTACTCGAACACGAACGCCTATTTTTTCACAAATTTCACAAAGTCGTTTCACTGTAATGTTATTCGTTCCAGATTCATACTGAGAAACCATTGGTTGAGTAATTCCCAGTTCATGAGCAAGCTCTGTCTGATTTAGTTTATGATTCATTCGATAATTAACCAACTGAAGTGAAAACTCATCAAGAGCTTTGGTTGACATATATCCAGCATAGTTTTCAAGTGGCTTTTCCAATTGCTTGGTTAAGTAGTCTATGAAAGAGTATGCATCTGAGAATTCTGAATTCATAACAATTTCTCCTTTTCCGAATATCTCTGGAGTGCTGGGGCAATAAAATGCTTATATTCTGTATTTCTATGCCCTTGTGCTTCTTCAAATGCCAAAAGAAGGAACGCTTTGTTTTGCTCCACGGTGTAAAGTATTCTGAGATTGCGGAATTTCATAAACCGGATTGATCGTAATCCTTTTGCCTTTTTCAGCACTTCAAACCACTTTCTATTAAAAACCGTTTCGGTCCCTAGATTTTGGCTCAAATAATCGATTCGTAATTTATAGGAGGCGATAAAATCAGGTCGCTCATTTGCCTGAATCAATTTATTCAATTCCGTGCGGCAATCATCATGCATTAATATATTTGATTGCCGAGGAAAAGATATCAGGCTTCTTTCTTCTTCTATCATGTAGTCACCTCAAAATAATATAACCTATAACTTATAAAGTCAAGCAGTATTATTTCCTTACAGCGTCAATCTGATGCATAGGCTAAGTGAATTCCAAGCCGAATAAGATTGAAACAAAATCCAGCAAAAGGATTGCGATTCCTTTCAAAAACATTGTAAACATAGAAATGAAGAAACACAAGGAGAACAAAAAAATGCCACCGATAATCAAAGAATTTCCTTCATTCCTATATGTTTGACATTGCCTGTGGTCGGGGATAGAATGAATCAACAGTCTGGAGGTGAGGGCATGCGCAGCAAACGGATCCGGGAGGTGCTCCGGTTCGCAGTGGCGGGAGTGGCCGGGTTTGTGGTGGAGCTGCTGGTGCTGATCCTCCTGAAGGAAAAGCTGGGGCTGGATACATTGATCGCCACCCCCATCGCTTTCCTGCTTTCGGTCATTGTGAATTATCTGATCTGTGTCTTCTGGGTATTTGACGGAGCCAGGGACCAGAGCCGGAAGAACCAGGCAGCGTTTTTGCTGACGAGCGTCATTGGGCTTTTGCTGAATGAGCTGCTGATGTTCCTGTTCCGGGTCATGTGGGGCGAGGAAACGGTGCTGTTCACTATTTTCTCGTTCACCGTGAGCTTATATGTACTGAACAAAGTGATTGCCACCATACTGGTCATGATCTGGAATTACTTTACGAAGCGGAAGATCCTGACAAAGGGAAACAAAGAAGAGGATAAGGCATGAAAGCACTGATTCTGAATTCCGGCCTGGGTTCACGGATGGGGGAAGATCGGAAGAGCACACGTCTGAATTCCGGCCTGGGTTCACGGATGGGGGA
>CAMJTZ010000030.1 GCA_946408865.1 uncultured Clostridia bacterium | reverse complement strand
TCATTCGCTGGTCGGCGATATGGTTCGCCGCGGTGTTCTGACGGAAGAACAGGCGGCCTGTCATCCGATGCGGAATTATATTACCCGCGCCGTCGGTACGGAGGATTCCATCGAAGTGGATCTCTATACAGAGGAACGGAAAACCGGCGACCGGTGGCTCGTCTGCTCGGACGGGCTGTACGGGCAGATGAGCCGGGGGATCCTGCAGGAGCTGGCCATGCTGGATAATCCGGAAGAAGCCGCGGACCGGCTGCTGCAGACGGCGCTGGAAAACGGCGGGAAAGACAATATCTCGCTGATTCTCCTGACGGACGAGACCGGCGGAGCGGATACAGAGAAACAACACCCCGCAGCAGCGGAAAATGAGGACGGGGGGATTCAGGCATGAATGATAAGATTCTTGCCAACCGTTACCGTCTGACAGAACAGATCGGCATGGGAGGCATGGCCATCGTTTATCGCGCGATTGACCTCCGTACAGGACATAATGTTGCCGTAAAGGTGCTTCGCCCCGAATACAACGAGGACCGGGAATTTATCGGCCGCTTCCAGCGCGAGGCAGAAGCCGCGAGCAAAATGACGCACCACAATATCGTCAATCTGCTGGACGTCGGCATGGACGGTGAGAACCGGTATCTGGTCATGGAATACGTACAGGGGAAAACCCTGAAAGCCGTGATCCAGGAGCGAGGCAAACTGAGCGCTCCCCTGTCCTGCCAGATTGCTATCCGGATTCTCAGCGCGCTGGAACACGCGCACCGGAACGGCATCGTTCACCGGGATATCAAGCCGCAGAATATTCTGGTTCATGAGGACGGACATATCAAAGTGGCGGATTTCGGTATCGCCCGCATTGCGGACAGCGCAACGCTGACGCGCGGCGACAATGTCATGGGCTCCGTGCACTATTTTTCACCGGAACAGGCGCGCGGAGAAGGCGCAACTGCTGCCAGTGATATCTATTCGACCGGCGTTGTTCTCTACGAAATGCTGACCGGCCGTGTGCCGTTTGACGGGGATAATCCCGTGGCCGTGGCGATGCAGCACCTGCATGCCGCGCCTGTACCGATCCAGACGCTCTCTCCGGATGTGCCGCCGGCAGTGATCCGTGTATGCATGCGGGCGATGGAAAAGAATCCGGCCATGCGCTATCAGTCCGCCCGGGATATGGCATCGGATCTGCGCGCGGCGCTGGAGGAACGCGGTGAACAGATTCCTTATCCGGAAAACGAGCTGGAAGTCCGCCAGCCGAAGCCGCAGGTTGGAAGCGAACGGAATTCAAATACCAGTCCGCGGCGTCCCGTGCATGCCAGAAACAGGAAGAAAACAACGCGCATTGTACTGAATGCCCTGATCGTACTGGCGGCGATTGCCGGACTGTTCTTTGGCGGCAAAGCAATCTATGAGCAGACGATCTTCACCGTGAAGGTTCCCGATGTCATGGGAATGGATATTGAGGAAGCGGTCCGCGTACTGAAGCAGGCCGGGCTGACCGAAACGCATAAAGCCATGCCAAGCGATGACGTTCAGCTGAATCAGGTTTATGTTCAGAATCCGGGAGCGGATACGACGATCCGCAAGGGAGACGCGGTTATTCTGGTCATCTCGAGCGGTCCGGTTCCTTTCGAGATGCCGGATGTAACCAATATGACGGCGGATGAAGCGACAAACCTGCTTACAGCCAGGAAAATGGCGATTACACGGGACCGGGCTGCCAGCCCGGATGTGCAGAAGGGACGCGTGATGGGCCAGGTGCCGGCGGCCGGCGAGATGGTTACGCGTGATGATCCGGTAACACTGACAATCAGCGGCGGGAGCACCGTGGTGCCTTCGCTCATTGGGCATACGCTTCAGGAAGCGGAGGAAATGCTGATCACGCAGAACCTGGCCATTCATTCAACGCTGAAATATGAAATGACAGAAAAAGCGGAACAGCACGGGCTGGTGGCAGCGACCGCCCCGGAAGCGGAAAACCGCGTGGCGGAGGATACACCGGTCCAGCTGACCATTTACCGGTATCCGGAGGCTGAATGCACCGCTACGCTGCGGGTCACACTGCCGGAATCGGATCAGCAGCTGAAAGTACGGATCAGCACCCGGGCAGAAGGATCCAGCGTGGCCTATACACGGAACTATACGGTGGAATCAGGCGATCCCCGCCTGATTGAAGAAACCATTGATATTCCTGATGACAGGCTGTATACCTACACCGTTTATATCGGCGATACCCAGTACGAACAGAAACCGCTGAATCCGCGGGATAACGGCGAGTAAGAGGAAAGTGTGAACAGGCAGGAAATGATTGAAACAGGCAATACAGGGGAAACCATGATGCGCGGCACGCTGATCCGCGGTATTGGGAGCTTCTATACAGCAAAGGATCCGGCGGGGAACACCTATACGCTTCGCTGCAAGAAGAAGTTCCGGCACCTGGGGATCACCCCCCTTACCGGTGACGAGGTACGGTTTACACCCGGTGAAGGGGAGAAGGACGGATGGATTGAGGAAATTCTTCCGCGAAAAACCGTTTGTCTCCGTCCTCCGGTGGCAAATGTTTCCTGCCTGGTCATTGTGATTGCGCCTGTGCCGGAGGCGGATCTCCTGCTTGCGGACCGTCTGATTGCCCGGGCAGTTGCGCAGGAGATGAAAATCCTGATTGCAGTGAACAAAACGGATATGGATCAGACGCTGGCCCCGGTGATTTCCGAACAGTACCGTCCGTCCGGTATTCCGGTTTTCCCGGTAAGCGGAAAGACGGGAGAAGGACTGGAAACTTTGAAAAAAGCCATGGAAGGGGAACTCTGCTGCCTGACCGGACAAAGCGGCGCAGGGAAAAGCACGCTGCTGAACACCCTGCTTCGCATGCATCTCGAAACGGGAGATCTTTCCGGAAAGATTTCCAGGGGAAAGAATACGACCCGCCAGTCCGAACTGATTGAAAAAGAAGGGTTACGGGTGATGGATACAGCAGGATTCAGTCTGCTTGAACCGGAAAGGCCGCTTCCTCCTGAAAAAATACGTGAACGGTATCCGGAATTTGCGCCTTTTGAGGGGAAATGCCGCTTCCGCGAATGCCTGCATGACCGGGAACCCGGATGCGCAGTACAGGATGCTGCGAATAACGGAGTGATTCATCCGGAGAGGCTGCTGCGTTACCGGCAGCTGCTGGCGGAAACACGGGAAGGTTGGAGGGAAAGATATGATTAAAATTGCGCCAAGTATCCTGGCTGCGGATCCGCTCAATCTGGAGCGGGACGTGTGCCGCGCAGCTGAGGCCGGATGCGACTGGATTCATGTGGATGTGATGGATGCACACTTCGTACCGAACCTGGCATATACTCCGGAGGTTGTACGGCATCTGAGGAGAATCACGGACATCCCGCTGGATGTGCATCTGATGATGGATCATCCTGAAACCCTGCTGGATGAATTCCTGAAAGCCGGAGCGGATTGGGTAACGCTGCATACGGAGGCAGGCGATCTGTCCGGATTGCTGGACAGAATCCATGCATACCGCGCCAAAGCAGGTGTCGCCCTGAAACCCGGTACGCCTGTACAGGATGTGATGCAGTACCTCGGGAAAGCGGATCTGATTCTGACAATGACCGTGGAACCCGGCTTCGGCGGACAGAAGCTGGATGAAAGCGTATTGAAAAAAATCCGTGCACTTCGTGAAGCCGGGTACAGGGGAGAAATTGAGGCGGACGGAGGGATTGCTGAAAACAATCTGCAGCGGCTGATGGACTGCGGCCTGTCCGTTGCCGTTATGGGAACAGCACTGTTCCGGAATGAGGATATGCGTGCGGCGATTGCCCGGATGCACGCGTTCCGGTAAAGCGGAAAGATGAATGTGGAGATGGAGAAGCATATAAACCGGCCGGAGGATACCATTGCTGCGGTCGCAACCGCTCCCGGCCAGGGCGGAATCGGTATCATCCGAATCAGCGGATCACAGGCGGAGAATATCCTGCAGAAGATTTTTCTGCCTGCCGCATACCACGAAGAAGACATTCCCGTCCGGATGGAAAGCCACAGGATGATGTATGGCCGGATTCTGGACGGGCCGGAAGTGCTTGACGAATGCATGGCGGTGCTGATGCGTGCCCCTTCCAGCTATACCCGGGAGGACGTGGCGGAGATTCAGAGCCATGGTGGAACACAGGTACTTAACAGGATCCTGGACCTGTGCCTGCGCACCGGCGCCCGCATGGCCGAAGCCGGCGAGTTCACGCGGCGTGCGTTCCTGAACGGACGGATTGACCTGAGCCGGGCGGAAGCAGTGATGAACCTGATTGCGGCGAGAGGAGAGCAGGAACGGCGTGCGGCTGTGCGTCAGATGACCGGCGGCACGGCGGATTTTATCCGGAAAGCTGCGGATGATCTGTATCGCCTGCAGGCCGGCCTGGCAGCCTGCATTGACTATCCGGAGGAGATTTCCGATGAGGAAGGAGCCGGTGCGCTTCGCATCGGTCTGGAAAAACTGATTACCGAACTGAGCGGTGCGGTGGACGAAAGATCGTCCCGTCTGATTCATGACGGAATGCATATCACGCTGTTCGGAGCTCCGAACGCCGGAAAAAGCAGTCTTCTGAATGCACTTGTAGGACAGAACAAAGCGATTGTTACGGAAATACCGGGAACAACGCGGGATATCGTGGAAGGCGAAATCATGCTGGACGGTATCCGTGTATACCTGACGGATACGGCCGGTTTGAGGGAAACCGAAGATCCGATAGAGCGGATTGGCGTGGAAAGGTCGGAGCTGGCGCTGCGCAGCGCAGACCTTGCCTTGCTGGTCCTTGACGGATCGATCCCTCTGGGGAAGGAAGAGCAGGAATGGCTGCGGAAGCTTCAGACGACGGATGCAGTTGTGATCAACAAGTCGGACCTTCAGCAGGTAACAACCGCTGAAAAAGTAACCCTGCTCCGTCCGGATATCCGATGCCTGACGGTCTCTGCACTTGATCCTGCTTCCATACAGCCGATTCGCGATTTTCTACGCGAAAACGCGGAAGTGAGGGATCAGGTGGTGCTGACACAGCCGCGCCATCTGGATGCTGTAAAACGTGCTGTCAGATGTCTGGAGGACGCCATACGGACACTTGACGACATGACGCCGGACATGGCTGCTACGGACCTGCAGGCGGCGCAGAAAGCCCTCGGTGAGATTACCGGGGACCAAGTGGATGAAAAACTGCTGGATGCTGTGTTTTCCGGCTTCTGTGTCGGAAAGTAAATCAACGGAAAAAGAGGAGAATGACCATTGGAACCGTATCAGAAAGTGATCCGCGGCAGAGGAAGTATCGGGAAAACACTGCAGATGGCTGAAAAACTTCGGATTTCCCGGCCACTGATTGTCGGGTCAGCGCATCTGGCAGGAATGCTGCTGAAAAAGGCACCGGTTCTGCTTCCTTCCCCGGTGTTCAGCGAATATCATCCGAATCCGGATCTGCAGGATGCTCTGCCGGGCGCAAAACTGTACAGGGCGCATCAGTGCGACGGAATCATTTCCATCGGCGGGGGATCGGCGATGGATACTGCCAAGGCTGTAAAAGCAATTCTGTATGCGGAAAGTACAGAAAATGTGCTGGAAGGTCGCTTTCCGGAAACTATGGGGACGCCGCATATCGCAATTCCAGGGACAGCCGGCACCGGTGCGGAAGCAACGCAGAATGCCGTTGTTTACGTCGGTAACCGGAAAGTATCCCTGAGTCATCCGGCACTTCGGCCGGACGGTGTGATTCTGGATGCCGACCTGCTCAATTCGCTGCCGGAATACCATAAGAAATCCGCTGCGCTCGATGCACTGAGCCAGGGGATTGAAAGCTGGTGGTGCTCACATGCGACGGAAGACAGCCGTGTGCATGCCTTTCTTGCGGTACTCGGCGTGCTGGACAACCTGAGAGCCTATCTTGCGGGAGATCCACATGCGGCGGAAGAAATGCTGGATGCATCTTATCAGAGCGGAAAGGCAATCCAGATGACACGGACAACCGCGGCCCATGCCATGTCCTACCAGATTACAAAAACGATGGGTCTTGCACACGGGCATGCCTGTATGTTGACACTTCCGGTGCTGTGGGAACGGATGGCGGGAACAGAGGAAAATCAGGAATTCCTCCTGGATCTGTGCAGTAAAATCAGACTGGGTTCTGTGGAAATGATGCCGCGACTGCTGCGAGGAATTCTGTATGATCTCGAAATGGTAATTCCGCCTCTGCCTTCGGAAGAAACGCTTGACCTGCTTGCGGATTCTGTGGATCCGCAGCGGCTTGACAATCATCCGGTTAAACTGACTCGCAGCGATGTGAAGGAGATCTACCGGCAGGCGTTCATCCCTTTATGTGCAGCAGAAAAGCAGGCGTGTCTGGATATCTGGCATTATTATAATCAGCAGGAATAAAGGAGAAACGCAATGACAGAGAAAAAAGAAAATCCGCATGAAGGGCACAGGGAAAAACTACGGAACAGATTCATGCACGAAAACGGCTTTGAAAATTTTGAGGACCATCAGATTCTGGAACTGCTGTTGTTTTATGCGAATTCACGAAAGGATACAAATCCGATCGCGCATGCGCTGCTGGATGAGTTCGGATCGCTGAAAGGTGTACTGGAAGCACGGCCGGAAATGCTGATGCGTGTTCCGGATGTCGGAGAACGCGCAGCTGCGCTGATTTCCATGGTTGTGCCGCTGACACGGGTGTGGAACCGCTGCGCAATGGCGTCACCGGACAAAATCGGAAACAGCCGCGAAGCAGAGAAGTACTGCCTGTCGCTCCTGGCCGGAAACCGGTCTGAGCGGTTTTATGTTATCTCCCTGAATGCAAAGTGTGCAGTGCTCGGACGCCGTAAAATTTCTGAGGGTTCTCTCAGCGAGGTTTCTGCCTATCCACGGATTGTAATGGAAACCGCGCTGAACTACAACGCACACAGCGTGCTTCTTTGCCATAATCATCCCGGCGGAACCTGCGCACCGTCTCCGGAGGATATTGCTTCCACACTGCAATTGCAGCGCCTGCTTAACGGTGTCGGTATTTTGCTGCTGGATCATATTATTGTCGCCAACGATTCCACGTACAGCATGATTCAGCACGGTGATATTGATTACAGAGTTCGCGGAAAATAACGGGAAAGAGCGGGGCGTAAGAAAGGGAATGGAAAGCAGGGAAAGGAAGAGGATACATCCGGTGATCAAGATCATTCTGATTCTTCTGACACTCGGAATTCTGCTGTTTTGCGGACTGGTTGGATTTGTATGTATCCGGGAAGGAAAGGTTGCAAAAAAAGCCGGGGATCTTCCGGACTCTTTTGATGCGGTGATTGTTCTCGGCGCACAGGTTAAACCGGACGGTATACCCAGCGTGCAGCTTTCCTGGCGCCTGGATCTGGCAGCGGAAGTGTTTCAACAGAAAAATGTTCCGGTTGTTGTCTGCGGTGCCAGGGGAAAAGATGAGCCTGATACCGAAGCGTCCGTTATGAAACGGTATCTGGAGGGAAAAGGTATTCCCGGAGACATGATTCTGACAGATCCGGATTCCTTCAACACCGAGCAGAATCTGCGCAATGCAAAGAAGCTTCTTGAAACGTATTCCACAGAGATCCGACAGGTTGTTATTGTTTCCAGCGATTATCATGTGCCACGAAGCATGGCGCTGGCAGAGGATCTCGGGCTGGAAGCCATTGGAATCGGAAGCCCATGCCTTCAGGAATACTGGCTGAAGAACCATAGCAGGGAATCACTGGCCTGGTGTAAATACTGGCTGAATAAATATCTGCATCTGAATCTTTAGGAGACTGACATGGATTGCAAACAGATTGCCGGGGCGCTGGAAAGAAACGGCATTCCGTATCGGGCAGAGCTGCCGGAGAAGCTTGAAATATATCTGCGGCTTCTGCAGGAATGGAATCAGCGGATGGATCTTACCGCGGTTGAAGAGGAAAACGAACTGCTGGACCGGCATTTTATCGACAGCCTGACCGTTCTCCGCACAGGCCTCCTACGGCATAATGCTTCCATCATTGATGTGGGAACCGGCGCGGGTTTTCCGGGAATGGTGCTTGCGCTGGCACTGCCGGACTCCACGGTTATCCTGATGGATGCACAGCAGAAAAGGCTGAATTTTCTGGATGCGGTGGCAGAAAAGACGGGAGCAGGTAATGTGTCCCTGCTGCACGACCGGGCAGAAACCGGGGGCCGGAATAAGAAACTGCGCGAGCAGTTTGATGTTGCATGCGCCCGGGCAGTTGCGCCGCTGAACATCCTGTGCGAATATCTGCTGCCTTTTGTCCGGATCGGCGGATGTGCGCTTTGCTGGAAAGGGCCTGCACTGGAAAATGAGCTGCTGACAGGACGGCGCGCTGCGCATCTGCTTGGCGGAAGGCTTGAGATGCCGGTTCAATGTACAGTGGACGGAAGAGCATGGGAACATATGATTCTTCCGGTTCGCAAGACAGAAAAAACCGCCTCCGCTTATCCGCGTAAGGCGGGAATGCCCAAATCAAAACCTCTTGGAGAACAGTGAAACAGACGGGAAGCGGAATGCTTACCCGTTTTCTTTTACAATTGCTTCCCAGAGACCGTTGAGATAAGCTGCGCCGAGCGCCCGATCATACAGGCCGTAACCAGGACGGCCCTGCTCGTCCCAGATCATCCGACCGTGGTCGGGACGCACATAGGTATCCGGAACGGTTTCATAGACTGCCTTCATTATCTCATACAGATCAAGATCGCCGGCGGAGGAAAGATGTGCTGCTTCGCGGAAATGATGGGTTCCGAGATACTTGATATTGCGTACATGCATTGCGCCGATCCGGTTCATTTTTCCGAAATGGCGGATAGCTGCGGGAATGTCATTATCCGGACTGCTTCCGAGGGAACCGGTGCAAAGGCAAAGCGTGTTGGCGGGACTGTCATGCAGCTGCACCATTTTGTCAAAATCTGAAATGCTGTGCGTGATGCGCGGCAGGCCGAAAATCGGCCAGGCCGGATCGTCGGGATGACAGGCCATCCGAATGCCAACTTCTTCGCACACCGGGATTACTGCATCAAGAAAATATTTGAAATTTTTCCGCAAGTCATCCGGACCAACGGATTCATACTGTTTCAACGTTGTTTCAAGAAGGGAAAGACGTTCAGGTTCCCAGCCCGGCAGTGTAAAACCGTGGCTTCCTTCGGCCGTCTTCCTGACGATTTCAAGAGGCCCCATGGCGCCGAGATCTTTTTCATCAAAGTACAGGCTATTGCTGCCGTCTTCCGGAATAACGCGCGCAAGGTCCGTGCGAAGCCAGTCGAATACCGGCATGAAGTTATAGATGATCACCTTTACGCCGTGCTTTGCAAGCATCCGGACAGTGGAGATGTAGTTGTCAATATATTCATCCCTGCGGGAGACGCCCAGTTTAATATCTTCATGTACGTTGACGGATTCAATCACTTCGATTTCAAGTCCGGCATCATTCACTTCTTTTTTAAGCGCTACGAATTCATCCTCAGGCCAGTCCACGCCGGCCGGCTTTTCCAGCAGTCCCATCAGGCCGGTCATTCCAGGGATCTGTTTGACATATTTCAGCGGAATCGGATCTGTGTTGCGGCCATACCAGCGAAAAGTCATTTTCATAAGAATACCTCCTTGTGATGTGTTATCGGAATTGTGTTACGTACAGGCGGGGGGCCAGTAAAATGGTTTCATATCATCCAGACGCAGAAGCATCGGAGCTTTTCCGGAAGCTGCGCCCACATCTATATCCACCCATGTATCCGTCAGGAACATTTTTCCGGCTTCACCAAACCTGTAGCCGGTCGGGGTATGCCCCAGAACGGTCATAACATTCGGGAAAAAGCGTTCATCTGCACGCGGACGATACCAGAGAAGTTCATCCGGCTCATAGTCTGACAGTTCCCGCTCCGGAGAAAAGTTTTCAAAACCGGAATGAACCAGAACAAAGTCCCGCCCGCATGTGCTGACTTTCATATACAGCGGAGCGTTTTCCAGAAATGTATAAAGGCTTCTGAGCGCTTCAGGGTCCTTTTCTTTAAGGATCTGAAGTGAAGTCATGGTGGGTTCGCATCCGTTTCGCATCCAGAGCATCAGTGCGTGCAGACGATCCGGATCCATCAGTTCAGTTTCGGTGCCGTCGTCAATTCCGTCATACAGGAAGGCACAGGACAGGAGCATCTTTTCATGATTACCGAGCAGGAAGCGAATATTGGGAGTATCCATGATCCAGCGGAGCATGGCGATACCGCCGTCTCCGTTCCGGTCGATAACATCCCCAAGGATATACAGTGTATCCGTGCTTCCGAAACCGGCACTGTCCAGTAACTGAAGAAAGGAATCAAGCGGATAACCATGGATGTCGGAAGTTGTGTAGATCATCAGAACCCATACTCCATCATCAAGTTTGACTCCTCTCTATTCTATAGCAAGCTCGGGATTTCAGCAACCGTCAGGAGGGCGGATCTGCCGGAAAAAACATCTTTCGTTCCGCCGGTCGGGAGCATCAGGGAAAACCGGGATTATAAATGACGGTCTTCATGTAATGAACTATTAATTTATAAACGTTGGTATGCAGCAGAAGGAGAATGGAATTTACAGGAGATCAGCCCGCGTGAAAAGGAAGATTAAAATGGACAACGGAATTTGCTTTTGGACAGATGTATGATATGATATCAATTAAATAAAAACAGAACGGTGAACCGATATGTCTTCAAAGCAAAATGAATCAGGAGGCTGTTCTGTGCACTGAAGGACGGGAAACCCGGAAGAAACTGAGATCCGGAAGAAAAAGCCGCGATGATTCTTCCGGACCGGAAACACAGGAGGGGAGAACGAGAAAATGAGCCAGCAAAGAAAGCCTTTGGTAACCCATATCTTTACCGCTGATCCGTCTGCGCATACGTTTAAGGACAAAATCTATATCTATCCTTCCCATGACATTCCGCATACCGGAAACGACGATGACGACGGCGGAGAATATCAGATGGAAGATTATCATGTTCTCAGCATGGATAATCCGGATGCTCCCTGTGTGGACAACGGCTGTGCGCTGCATATGAAGGACGTTCCATGGGTCAGCAAACAAATGTGGGCCCCGGACGCGGCATATAAAAACGGGAAATATTATCTCTATTTCCCGGCACGCGACCATGACGGGATTTTTCGTCTGGGCGTTGCTGTGTCAGATGATCCTGCCGGTCCTTTCAAGCCCGAAGAAAACTATATTGCCGGGAGTTACAGCATTGACCCCGCTGTGCTGACGGATGACGACGGACGCAGCTATATCGTATACGGCGGTTTGTGGGGCGGACAGCTTGAAATGTGGCAAAGCGGAACCTTTGATCCGGACGCGCACCGCCCGGAGGGAAACGAACCGGCTATCGGCCCGATGTTCGCTGAATTATCGGACGATATGAAATCCTTTAAAACAGAGCCGAAACATCTGGTGATTCTGGACGAAAACGGAGAACCGCTGAAGGCCGGCGATGAGAACCGCCGGTACTTTGAAGGCCCATGGCTGCATAAATTCGGCGGGAAATATTATCTGTCGTACTCCACAGGAACGACGCATTATCTTGTTTATGCGGAATCAGACAGACCGGACGGACCTTATACATACCGGGGTCGTATCATGGAACCGGTGCTCGGATGGACAACGCATCATTCCATTGTTCAATACCATGAAAAGTGGTATCTCTTCTACCATGACTGCGAACTGTCCGGTGGAATCAATCATCGCAGATGTGTCAAATTCACGGAGCTGACCATTCACGATGACGGTACGATTGAAAAGATATGGCCTTACGGAGAACGATAATCTGGAATACAGTACATACTGCAGGTGCTCTGAGAACGGTGCCTGCGGTTTTTATGTGCGCCGGTTTTCCGGATGGATTCCGGCGATCAACGCGCTGAGCCTGGAAAGGATGTGCCGGCCGAAGAGCCGGAAACCGGAATCAGCACCGGAATCAGCGCGAGAAGAAAAAACTGCCATCTGTTCCTGCTTGTTCGTATATACCATTGCAGGTTACAAAAGAAACCGTATTGAACGCAGGAGGGAAACAAAGATGGGAGAGGCGTTTTACAGAGAATTCAGGGAATTCATTCGGAAGTACAGAACCCGGGAAGCACGCGAGAAAGCGCTCCGGACTATGAAATCGGAGAAAATTCTGCAGTTTTCACGTTGCTGTAAGAAAATTCATGAAGCATTCTATTATGCCCGCTTTGCGCAGGAAGCAGCGATTCGGGAAGGACAGGGATAATACAAACAATACCGTTGCATATCATTTGGGATTGTTGTAAAATACGTGTGCTTCTGCATGAATTAATATTGTATGCTGCGTTTTGCGCAGGAAAGGAATGAGGTAAATGAAGAAAGTTATCAGCAAAGTAGTCTACGATACCGAAGCCTCCGATTTTATCGAGAAAAAAGTATTCGGGCAGTACGGAGATCCCAAAGGCTATGAAGAGTGCCTGTTTAAAACCCAGGACGGGAAATTCTTCCTGTACTGCTTCGGCGGACCTGAATCTCCTTATACGGAAGAAACGATCAAAAGGCTTGCGGCAGACAAGGTTAAAGCCTGGCAGAAAGCCTAATATATTCAAAGCGGAGCTGTTTCTGTTATGAAACAGCCCCGCTCTTTTTTATTATTCGGCGTTTTTTTCTCTCTGATGCGGCGTCAGGAGCATCATGGAAATGCCGAACAGAACTGCATGCAGGATATGCACAATCGGCTCAGACCAGAAGGAAAGGTATACGCCGAGCAAAAGATCGGAAATGATCAGGATATTTGCGGCACTGCGGATCTGCCGGGGCCGGCTGCTGGCCGTATAGAACATCAGGAAAACCACAGGAGCATAGGCAACAGCAATCCAGGATTGCAATCCCAGCCGAGGGAAGACCATAAAGAAGATCAGCACAACGGTAAGGACGGACAGGATGGCCCACTGAATCCACTGCGCGACGCTGAGCTTTTTGTTCAGCAGGAAAGAGAGAATCAGTACAGCATGACCTGCCAGAAACAGAATCATTCCCGGAACAAATGTCCAGCAGGTCAGCAGATCCGCGGCGAGAAGAAGCAGGAGGCCGGGCAGGACGCTGAGAAGAAGCTTATCTCGTGTTTTCTGCCGGAGAAGGAAGATGGCAATCACTGCAGCCGCGGCAACGGCTTTCCAGATGAAACGAATAAAGGGCATGTCTGCAAGGAGCCAGTAAGCACCCTCCGCCTCTACAACTGCAATACAGAACAGGCACAGCAGGAACCAGATCCGTTTTTTGCGTTTTGTCCGGTTTGGAACCAGAAGGGAAGACAGGCAGAGGATCCCGAAAACAAGAAGGCCGACACCCAGGAGAATCAGAGTGGTCAGAAGCCGCCAGGAGACGAACGGAGAGGATATCCCGAGGAATTCTGTCATGTCTGTTGCCAGATAGTTTTTCTGCGTAAAACCTTCCGGAAGGATGCCGCCCTGCTGCCCGGAAGACCAGGCAGTACCTGTATCGCCGGCGTGCGCTTTGATTTCACCGCTGGAAGCTCCGGAAAACTGATGAGTGATATGGAGCCCGCATTCGATCTGACGGACTTCCACAGCACCATCACTGTTTGCTTTCCAGGAAACCAGGAGAGGAACATCTTTCGGAATTGCGGCGACGGTGGTCCGCCCGATCCGTTCCATATAGAAGGGGGTGTAGCGGGGATTTTCGTCGGCTGTGCCGCTTTCCTCGTCTGATATCACCAGGTTTCCCTTTTCCGGCAGGAGCATCTTCCAGCCCGGAACGTCCTCCAGCGTGATGGTCACGTCTACGGGCCCTTTAACCATCACATAGGTAAACCCGGTGTCATCCTCGTACAGGTTGTTGTGAATTGTGCTGAAACTGGCAAGGTAACTGTCTTCGCGGTGTTCGGTGAAGAGCAGCAACAGGGAGGATCCGCTGTTCTGGTTGACCGCAGCAAGCTCTGTGCGGGTGATGGCGTTGCCGAAAACGCGTGACAGGTAATTAATCAGCGCGTCGAGCTTTTCGCGGGATGCGGCATCGCTGTTCCGGATACTGGTCAGCATGCTGCGCATGGTGGCGAGAAAACTGGAAGCGTTTTTTTCCTGCAGTATTCTGATTGCGGCGTCCTGTATGTTCTTCACATAGTTGTCACGGGATCCGATCGCAGCGAAGGCCATGGAAAGCAGCATGCGCATACGAAGATTCAGGGATGCGCTGTAATGGATCTCGATGTCGAACATTTCCCTGATCAGCTGTTCCCGTTCGATGACGGCAGGTTCTCCGAAAGTTGAGAATTCCGGAACGGGAAGATAAAGGTCCTTCCCGTAGCGGCCGTATCCCCAGTCAGCGGGCATGATCTGCGGAACCGCATCTGTCGGGCACAGAATATTGAAGATGTTTTCGTCTCCGGTTTCCGGCGGGTTCAGCACGGCCGCAGGCGTAGCATAGGTATAACAGAAGACGTCCTCTTTCGGAAAAACGCCGGCACGGGTCAGGCGCCCTGCAGTCAGATTGGCCACGGCAGCAGCCCGGCTGAAACCGGAAATCCAGATCTTGATCCTTCCCCTGATCCCGTGCATTGCAATATATCCCGAAATACGATCGATCACAAGATCAGAGGCGCTTCGGAAACCTTCATGCAGTTCGCCGTTCCCGGCCGTAAGGTTGGACTGCCACTCATTACCATATCCTCCGCCGCATACGCCTACAGCAATCAGCGTGAAAGGCTCTTCACCATCGTGTTCCATCGTGCGGTATCCCATAGCGGTGGAGATCGTGTAGATGCTCGTTGTTTTGGAATAGTCGTCTTTCCGGATGTCTCTGAAACCTGCGCTGTCAAGATAGAGCTCAACGTTCTGGGAAGGATCAAAAGTATCCGGGTTTTCGTTGCGCTTCAGGTCGCGTGCGGCGCAGAGGGACATGAACAGCGACATGATTGCCAGGTTGCCGTCATATATGGTTGCCGGCTGCCAGAAGGGATAGTCGAGGAAATCGGATGCGGCGTATATTTTCTCATCCACGGAGCGGATGTTGAAAAATGTATCGACCATGTGGTATGGATAACCATTAACCGTAAGAGGATTCCCTTCAATGTCCGTTTCTACGACGGCGTTTTCGCCGAAGCGCATGGAAAAGTCAGATATGCCTGCCTCTTCTCCGTCTGCGGCGTCAGCCGGTAAAACCGCTGATTCCTCAGCAAAAGCAGAAAAAACAGCTGCAATTGTAAACATCAGAACCAGCAGCCAGCTCAGAACACGTTTGTTCATGTT
>CAMJTZ010000029.1 GCA_946408865.1 uncultured Clostridia bacterium | reverse complement strand
CTGATCAGCGTACCTGGCGTCAGGATTCCGACAACACATACGGCGATACTGCTCAGATAGGCTCCGAATCTTGCGCGCCCGGAGAGAAGAATAAACACAGAGAGAACTGCCAGCAGACAGCCAAGGCTAAGGAGCATCCTGCCTGCCCACCAGCAGGCGCCGACATTTCCGTCGTCATGTACACAGGGACTTAAAAAGGTAAAACTCCCGACCGCGATGACCAGTGAAAGCACCAGCATGACACATCCGGGAATGATTTGCTTTTTCATACAGTCCTCACTTTCCAAAGTTTTCATTGATCACTTCGCGTGCTACTTTTCCATGCTCCAGCACAATCGTACGCTGCGCAGCATCAGCCACTTCAGGATCGTGGGTCACAACAATCAGTGTCGTTCCTTCTTTATGCAGCTGTGCAAAAAGATCCAGAACAATGTTTTCATTGGCTTCATCCAGATTGCCGGTAGGTTCATCGGCCAGAATCAGTTCCGGATGATTGATCAGCGCCCGCGCAACGCAGACACGCTGCTGTTCGCCGCCGGAAAGCTGGCTTGGAAGATGCCGGGCACGTTCGCGCAATCCGACCCGTTCCAGCGCTTCCAAAGCTTCCTTCTCATCCGGCATCGAATGATAATACTGGCTGACCATTACGTTCTCTGCAGCTGTCAGATAATTGACCATGTGGAACTGCTGAAAGATCAGACCGATCTTGTCGCGACGGATATCCGTCAGATTTTTGCTGCTTTCCTTGCTGATATCCACACCGTCCAGCAGAACTTCACCTTTTGTCGGCTTATCCATACAGCCGATGATGTTCATCATCGTACTTTTTCCGCTGCCGGAAGGCCCCATGATCGCAACCCATTCTCCCTGGTCCACATGCAGGGATACATTGTCCAGGGCTTTCAGGTCCCCATAAATCTTGGAAATGTTTTTCAGTTCAAGCAGGCTCATCATTATTCTCCTTTCAACACGATCGCAGGGTCGATCGCCACAGCGCGTTTAATGGGCAGCAGGCAGCTCAGTGCCGCAATAGTCATGGAAACGATGATCGTGACAGGAAGCAGCAATGGCTGGAACACAATGGACGAACCAAACACGTTGACGCTGACAACCTGAGCGAACACAAAGCCGAGAATGCCGCCCATGACGCCGCCGAGCAAACCCAGGAATAATCCTTCACCGAGGAACTCAGCGCGGATGGAGCTGTCCGACGCTCCGAGCGCCTTGCGCAAACCGATTTCCCTGCGGCGTTCTGAAACAACTGCCATCATGGTTGTGGAAACACAGATCATCGTCAGAAGAAGAACCACAAGTGTCACCAGAAAAACCAGGGCTGTCAGCTTCTCCAGCACGGATGCTTCCGATCGTGTAACCCGTTTCACAAGGCGGGCCTGAACAGCAGGATGATCCCGCGCTATGGAATCTGCGTATGTCTGCAGTTGCTCCGCAGATGCGGAAATACTCAGTTCAACCACATCCGAACGGTCCGAACCCGTGAGTGTTTTCATATCATCAAGGGACAGGAACAGGTAGTCTTCCTCTTCTCCGCCGGTAGTCAGAATGCCGGTAACGGTAAAATTCAGGGTCTGCGGTTTGGTGCCTTTATCGGCTTTCCGGGCAGTGTTGACCGCCTGTACAACCGCTTCCGATGTTACGGTTGCTCCGGAAAGCGCATCCACATCGTCCCCCATGGTTAATGGCAGCGTTTTCCCGATGAACTGATTTGTAAAATCCTTGTCCTCAGCGGCACGTCCGCCGTATTCCGGCGTCTGGGTCTCCGTGTTGATCTCAATGGTTTCTATGGCCGACCGGTCATCAAGCTTAATGCTGACATAAACCATCCCGCCGCCGAAACCTTCCGCGCTTCCTGCCAGTTCAGCCTTCGGAAGCCGTCCTTCTTCCGGGCTGTCCGCTTCCGAAGAAGAGCCCGGCTGATATGTCAGTTCCATTGTCGAGCCGGTTTTTACGCCGATTGTGTCTGAAGCATTCTTCCCCACCAGCACTTCTCTGGCGTTTTCAGGATATCTTCCTTCAACGCTGAAATAGGGGCTTGTTTTCGGAACCTGGGAAAAATCAGTTCCGGCAGCGGTAAAGGATTGCTGGCGCGAAGTCATATCCAGCCGTACATAGCGGTAAGGCGTCGCACCAATCAGTTCATCTTCCGGGATCTTTTCCAGGACATCCCCAAGCTGATCCCTGTCCAGTTTTTCTCCTTCTTTGGGAAGAAGCAGCATATTGGCCCCGTAGGAACGGAACTGAGCGCCCATCTGACGGGGCACATCCACATAGATTGTAACCAGGCCAGCCAGTATGGTTGCCCCGATCCCAATCGACAGCAATGCGATCAGCATTCTCGACCGTCTGCGCAGCAGAGAAGCGGTGATCATACGAAGGAACATTCTTTTTTTTGTCATCTTCAGTGACCTCCATGCAGCACTTCTGCCGGCCGCAGGCGCAGAACCATCCGAATCGCCGGAAGACTGCCGGCGACAGTAACCAGCGCAATCAGTCCGGCTACAATCGGGGCAACCTTCGGATCCATGTCAATGGAAGAGCCGAATACACTGTGACCGATAAGCTGTGCAAAGCCGAAACCCATCACGTACCCCGCTGCAAACCCCAGAAGCGCGGTAATCAGGATCTCCGTCATCACAACGCCCGTAATGGACCGGTCTTTCGCGCCGATGGCCTTCAGAAGTCCGATCTCCTTGCTGCGTTCCATGACAGACGCGGTTACCAGATTGGAAATGCCCAGCGCAGAGCCTACCAGGCTCAGTGCCGTGATCAGAATCATGAGCAGCTTTGTTTTGTCCAGAATCGTGCCTTCACTTTCCGCGACTTTCCGGACCGCAGTAGCGACCGATCCGGTGATGACTTCCTGAATCTGATAGCATATTGCGGACACATAGGCGGTACAATACCAGGTTTCATAATCCCGGCTGCTCAGCGCGGCCGGATTTTTTGCCGCACGGCGTGCCAGCTCGTTGTCCGGAGTGGTCAGTGCGGATACTTCAATGGACGCTACTTTGTTCTCACGCTCTGTCAGCTCCTGTACCAGGTCAAGTGTTGCGTAAAGCTGATCGTCTTCATCCCCTCCGGCATCATATACGCCGACAAGCGTCACCTCTTTTTCCCCATGGTTCCCTTTCAGGCGAATCACATCTCCGGCATGCCATTCCTGCCGCTCTGCCAGTGCTCTGCCGGCCATAATCTCTGCGGATGCGTTTTCGTCTTTCTCATCCAGCCAGCGTCCCTCCGTGATATCCCACCAGGAACGCATGCCAATCACGCCGGCGTCAAGACTTTCACCGGTCGGCAGATCCAGATGATGATTGAACCAGGTACCGGTTACAGGTACCGTACTTCCGGCTGAAACCTGAACCTGCGTATCCAGGAAAGGCGTGAAATCAACGATATTGAACGCCCAGAAGATTGTTTTAAGCTTGCCGAGTTCATCTTCCCGCAGATAAGCCGTATTCAGTTCTGAGCCTTCTCCGACATCGTAAATGTCCGACAGAAGAGATGAATCTTTCGGTTTCACGACAATATTCGCGCCGTAATTTTTCAATTCCTTATTGACCTTCTCTTCCACACCCAGAACAACATTGAGCATGCCGGTTGCGAGGGATGCGCCCAGGGCAATGGTCAATGCAATCAGCAGCATTTTCCCTTTCTGATGAAAGAGGACACCGCGTATCATTCTGAACAGCATTTCTAAATCCTCCTGTAATTGCCGTTATCCTGCTTCATTATCTGAACTCTTTTTCACCGGCAATCAGATCCTCAAGCCGGAAGACCAGATTTCCGTCTCTGACTTCATAAGACAGGGGAATGGGATTGCATCCGCCTTTAAAGCCAATCGTGTTGATGTTCATCACAACATCGCAGCGTTTGCAGACGATCTGGCCGTTCCGCTCAAAATATCCGGCGTTCCCGCACACCTCACAGGCGTCCAGGCCTACGCCGTAACTGGCAGAGTTAGGTTTTTTCACTACAATCCAGCGCACGTCGATGTTCTTATCCGTTCTGTATTCAAAACGGTGCAGGTGTCCGTCGTTTACAGCCTCGGCAGGCACCAGAATCACGCCTGCGTTCTGATCCACAGTGTAGTTCTCAGGAGCAGACAGTTCCACCTGTCTGGTATCGTTATCTTTGACAACGGTCAGGACCAAAGAAAACAGCAGAAAGCAGGCCAGCGTTCCGGCTGCCGTTCTCCGCCAGCGCCGGTTACGCGCTTTCAGCTTGCGCAGCTGCGCAGAATTATCATACTTTTCTCTGAGAATCGTTCCCTGCCGGAAAAAGCATACAACCATCAGGGCAATCAGACCGGCAGTAATCCAGATAAACAGCATGGAATGGTTGGCTGTGAACATCATCCAGTTTCCGATCCAGCCATAAGCCTCGTCGCTGTATTTCACAGACCATCCGAGCCACTTTGCCCGGTTGACCCAGGGCACAAAAAAGCGTCCGAGGCAGTAGAAAGCAAAAACCCAAAGGCTGATATTCAATACGGAAGGAACCCAGGAATAGGGTTTGATTTCCAGCGCGCAGTGCGAAAGCAGGCGCGAATAAATCATAAGCAGGATCAGTGCGCAAAGCCAGCCGGCCATACGCACCAGATAATAGGAGGAGAAATATCCCTGCCCCATGGTATTAAAGCTGAAGGGGTACAGCAGTACTCCCGGCAGCGAATAGAAAACCATGGTGCCGGACAGCAGTGAACCGGCAGCGCTCAGGATTGTGCTGCCCGTATTTGTTTCCTCTTTTTCCTTCCTGCCGCAGCAGAAGGTCAGAATCAGAAACAGCACCGTCAGAATCATCAGTACCGCATAGATATAATGATTCCAGTGGCTGCTGATAATAAGCTTTGTATTGTATTTCACTGCTGCAAGAGCAACGGAAGCAAGTATGCCGGCGCAAAGACCTGCTCCGTGAATCAGGCGTCCTTTGCGGCCGGCAGTCCGGGAAAGCATCGTATGCATCAGCGTCGCATACGTTACTGTCAGGAAAAGATCCTGGATCACCATCCAAAGATACTTGTACACAATACGGCCTCCGAACGAATAAAGATCATAAACATGCCAAATGCCGGCGCGTCACCCCCGCGGATGGCGCGCCAGCATTAAAGACTTTTTATCCTTTGCATGCCCTGTGTCTTACCACTCTTTGACAAACTTCCAGCCGGTCCAGGTTGCAGTCAGGGGTTCCGTCCAGAAACCGTCCTTTGCTTCCACACCGGTCTCGGAATCCACGTGCAGCAGATAACCGTTCTCCGCAGGGCTCTTGATGGACAACGTGATGGTATATTCGCCTTCAGGCAGCGGAATATTGTTTCCATAATGCGGGCCGTCGGAAGCCGCCATCGGCATCATGGAACCGGAATAGACTTCTTTCCCTTCCAAATCCTTGATGACAAAATCAATGCTCAGATAGGGCACCCATCCGTCTACCGGGAAACCATAGGGATTCTCATTGGCGGTCAGGTCCACTTCGATATGCAGATCAGAACCTTCTTTGGGGGTTGCGTTTTCAGCGGGGGCCATGTCTACGGGCTGGAAATAGACCATTGCCATCGTCATGAAACCAACTTCCTGCTCACCTTCAACGCCCAGTTCATATTCATCAAAACCGGCTTCCTCCTCCGCCAGGGATACGGCGGAAACAGCAAAGAGCATCATCGCAGCCAGCACCAGGGCAACAATCTTTTTCATGTCAGGGTTCCTCCTTTGTTTCTTGGGTTCATTTTGTATATCCGGCACGGCACGCGCGGGGCGCAGGCTTTGGCGGGTCCTGTGGTTTTACGTGCCGTGTGGGTATCAGGATTGGGGTATCTGCGCTTTCAGGGCGTTCAATTTTCCGCGGTAATGGGCAATCAGGAAGGTTACCAGCAGGACAATCGCCAGAACCAGCTGGGGAACAAGCGTCTCAAGCCAGGGATAGATCCCGAAGATCTGGATCACATCATTTTCCGGAATTCCGGGCACGCGGAGCGTCAGATCAAAGACATTGCCTTCCGCAAGCTCTTTAATGCCGCTTCCCAGGAAACTGACGCACATCACAGCCATCAGGATGGAAGTGGCTGTAAAGAACACCTTGATCGGCAGCTTGATGGACAGTTTTGTAATGGCCAGGTAAACAAAGACCAGCAGGACGCAGCCGGTTCCGAATCCAGCCCAGACCATTCCCGGATTACCTTCGCTGAGCATCGGCTGATAAAACAGGACGACTTCCGCGCCTTCCCGGAATACGCTGAGAAAAGCCGTAAAAGCAAGGGCGAACGAACTCCCCTGTTCCACCGAAGACTGTACTTTACCGTCGATAAACCGGCTCCAGCTGGCGGCCTCCGCTTTGGAAATCATCCAGTTGCTGACGTAGAAGAGAACGCATACGGCAATCAGCGCGGTTATTCCTTCAATAATCTCCTGTGCAAGACCGGCTCCGACAAATGCCTGCTTTGCCCAGGCGAGAATTGCAGCTGCAGCGAAACTTGCCGCGATACCGGCCACGGCGCCGATATAGACATTTTTTACACTGCGGCTGTTCCCGCTTTTTACCAGATAAGCAATGATTGCAGCAATCACAAGGATTGCCTCCAGCCCTTCACGAACAATGATGCCAAAGGCGCCAAGGAAAGTCAGCAGCTTCGGATCGCGTTGCTTTTCTTCCGCCGCGTTGCTTTCAGCTGCGGCATCCGTTTTTTCTCCGACGGCTGCTTTTGCTTCCTCGTTCTTTGTATCCAATGCTTTTGCATATTTCAGAATCGTGTTCTTTGCCGAATCGGTCGTCGTGCGGTATTTGTTTTTCTGATACTTTTCTGATCCGGAAGAAATCAGTTTTCTCAGGTCTGCAAAGCATTTCTCTGCAGCCTGCCTCTCTTTTATGCCAAGCTCGGTATAAAGGGTATGATCCAGAAGGGATTCTTCATACACTGTGTAATATGCAGTATTCAGATTGTCCGCGGCGGCACCGAAATCTTTATCCAGATAGGCCATATACGCAGTATCCAGTAATTCTTTTACAAATGTTGCCGCTTCATACCAGCTGTCATATTTTGCGGCAGCATTGGGATCAGCGGAGTATTCCGGATATGGATCGCCGGCAGTCAGCTCTCCGTGCAGATAGTATTTGGTCTCGCTCCGGACCCCGCCCTGCATGGCTGCCAGTTTGTTTCCGTCTTCGCGGATCATGGCTTTCAGTTTGGCGAGAGCACTGCGAACGGCCGTTTTTGTTTCATGCGTTTCGTTTTCTTTTTTTACAGCAGCCTTGCACGCGGAAAACTGCATCTCAACGGCGTTTTTACGGTTTCCGCTGATATAACTCATTGTCTGCCGCTCAAAACCTGTTGTTTCGTATACCCGGAAGTAAGCGTTGCTCACATTGCTGTATGCAGCAGAGGCGTCTCCGTCGAGATAGGACTCAAAGGCAGCGTCCAGAAACTTATCAATTTCATCCGCCGCATCCGCCCACCGGGTTGAAGTACCGTCCTCAGCAACGCCTGCCAGCGGAAGCATCAGAATTACAATGACCAGGCCGCACAACAGTCCAAGAACTTTCTTTCTCATCTGCATGCCTGTCCTTCCTTTCTCTGGGCCGGTTAAAGTGTTAGTTGCTCCTAACGCCTAATGAATCATATCATACATTTGTTTTTTTCGTTATCCTGATATTGACAAAAACGAATGCTTTTAATTGTCTGATATTTACTGTTTTTTTATCAGTTGACAAAATAGTAGACAATCCGGTTAGCCTATGCTAATATTATTCATCAGTTAGGTAATACTAATGTTAATTGTCTGCAGGAAGGGGCGATACAGCATGACGCAGGAAAACATACAGTCCGGCGTATCGTGCAGAACGGCAAAAAAAAGAACAGGCGGAGAGATTCTGACCCAGTCTGCGCTGACTTATATTGAATCGCATTACAAAGAAAAGTTTTCGCTGCAAACAATGGCAGGCGAGCTCTTTGTAAACGGAAGTTATCTTTTACGGGTTTTTAAAAAATACACCGGCTATACGCCGCTGGCGTACCATAATCATGTCCGTTGTGAACAGGCGAAAAAACTGCTGAGCAGCACAAACGCAAGTATTTCAGATATAGGGGAAACTGTTGGTTTTGTTTCCCTGGCGCATTTCTCCCATATCTTCCGGAAATTAGAAGGCTGCACGCCTTCAGAATACAAAATCAGCCATTGTGTGTATTGGAAAAAGGAAGACGTGCTTCCGTAAAAGCCCGGGGATTTGTACCGGCCGGAAAATAGGATATTCGTTGAGGCAGCTATGAATATACAGATTGCAGAAGGAATCCTGATCCCCTTCCTGGGCACCGTCCTGGGAGCGGCCATGGTCTTCTTCCTGAAAAAACAGATCTCCTCCGGCGTACAAAAAGCGCTGACCGGTTTCGCGGCGGGCGTCATGGTGGCGGCTTCCTTCTGGAGCCTGCTTCAGCCCGCCCTGGAGAGCAGCGCCCATATGGGAGCATTGGCTTTTATTCCCGCTTCCATCGGTTTCCTGATCGGTATGGGTTTTTTGCTGGCTCTGGACATGCTGACTCCCCACATGCACATGAATCAGCAGAATGAAGGTCCGCGGACCAGCCTGAAACGCACCACCAAACTGATCCTGGCCGTCACGCTGCACAACATCCCGGAAGGGATGGCGGTGGGCGTAGTGTACGCGGGTTTCCTGGCCGGAGACACCGGTATCAGTTCCGCAGGGGCGCTGGTGCTGGCTCTGGGCATCGCTATCCAGAACTTTCCGGAAGGAGCCATCGTCTCCATGCCGCTGCTGGCGGAAGGGATGCCCAGATCCAAAACCTTCCTGATGGGCGTGCTGTCCGGTGCGGTGGAACCCGTCGCTGCCCTGGTAACCCTTCTGGCTGCCGGACTGGTAACGCCGGTCATGCCCTACCTTCTGGCTTTTGCGGCAGGAGCCATGATGTATGTCGTTGTGGAAGAACTGATTCCGGAAATGTCAGAGGGCATGCATTCCAACACCGGCACGGTCGCTTTCGCTCTTGGTTTTGTGGTGATGATGATTCTGGATGTGACGCTGGGATGACCGCAGGCAGTTCCTTCAGGATTGTATGACAGGATGTTACCACTGGGGATGAATCGTTTCTCTCAGGTAACGATTGTAAATGTCTGTGACAGTCTGCATCTGCTGATCAGAGAGCGGATCCAGGTCAGCAGCATGAATATTGCTCCTGACCTGCTCCGCCCGGCTGGCTCCGGGAATTACCACGCTGACTTCCGGATGCATCAGTACCCAGCGGATCGCGACTGCGGCAAGGTTCTGCGTTCCAAACGCCTTTTTCAGTTCCCCGACAGCCTCCAGCCCCAGCTCATACGGTACGCCGGAGAATGTTTCCCCCTTGTCAAACGCAGCCCCGTCCCGGTTGTAGCTGCGATGATCCTGCGCACCGAAAACAGTGTCTTTCGTATACCTTCCGGTCAGCAGACCGCTGGCCAAAGGAACCCGGGCAATGATGCCGATATTGTTCTTTTTCGCCAGCGGGAACAGCTGATCCAGGGGTTTCAGCCTGAACATATTGAAGATAACTTCCATGGCGGAAATCCCATATTCCATTGCCTGAATGCCTTCCTCCGTTTTTTCGATGCTGACGCCATAATCCATTATGGTCCCGGCTCTTTTCATCCGGTCAAGTTCACTGAAAATATCATCCCGCCGATAGACCGGTCCCGGCGGGCAATGAAGCAGAATCAGATCCAGTTTTTCCGTTTTCAGGCGTTTCAGGCTTCCCTCAATGAATCCCCTGATCGATTCGGGCGTATACATTTCCGCCGTATGCGGATTCAGCCGTCTTCCGCACTTTGTCGTTACAAAAAAGCGGCCGGGATGCTCATGCAGATATTCCCCGATGGTTTCTTCACTTTTCCCTCCGTTGTACACATCCGCCGTATCAACGAAATTGATTCCCGCCTCACTGGCAGTTTCAAGAATTTTCATTGCCTCGTCCCGGTTAAAGGGATCCCCCCACCTTGTTCCGAGCTGCCATGTCCCGAGCCCGATCTCACCAATCATTCTTCCGGTTTTTCCCAGAATACGCTGATTCATCCAGTCACGCCTCCTTTTTTCGTCCCGCAGAACAGCCATAAATACCGCGAATTGTTTTCTGACGGCTTATGCCATTCATCTGTTCCGCGGACAGTATAGAAAAACACGATAAAACCGGCTCTCCATTTTTTGACAGTTCTGTGTTCATATTTTGTACAGACTGTTCCGTGCTTCATTCGTTCAATAAGTTCCCGCTGTGTCAAATACAATGCCGGTGTCTTCTTTCTTTTTTGATCCGGCGCGCCGTTTGTTCAGCTCCCGGAGGAACAGTTCTTCATCGAAAGGAATATCCACCGTTTCATTCAGCCAGGAAGACAGATACATGGCATTCGAAAGCGTCAGTCCGCGGATGCCCTCCACGCCTTCGGCAATCAGGGGTTCTCCCCGCAGGATCCTGGCGGCGAAAGCTTTCATCACGCCTGTATGCTGCTCATTTTGCCCGTCCGTTTCAAGGAAAATCCGTTCCGTATCCGGCTTTCGGAACCCTTCCCTGCAGGTTTTGCAGTAAGTCCGCTCGTTCTCCGCCAGCCGGTCAAAAATCAGCTGATCTCCTTCACAGATGATCCGGCCCATTTCAAAAGTCAGTTCCAGGCGGTTCGTTCCGGGCGCGTCCCCGGTAGTCGTGACAAATACGCCCGTTGCACCGTTTTCGAACTCCAGGTAGGCCGTTACATCGTCTTCAACCTCGATATCATGCCACTTGGCCTCATGGCAGAAAGCCCTTACTCTTTTCGGCATACCGCACAGCCATTGCAGCAGATCCAGCTGATGCGGGCACTGGTTCAGCAGCACGCCGCCGCCTTCCCCGTCCCAGGTTGCCTTCCAGCCTGCCGCGTCGTAATAGGCCTGCGTCCGGTACCAGTCCGTGATAATCCAGTTCATGCGCTTCATGGCACCCAGTTCGCCGCTCCCGATCATTTCATGCAGCTTCCGGTAAACACAGTTTGTACGCTGGTTGAACATAATAGCAAACACCCTGTCGCTCTTCTTCGCGACCTCATTCATTTCCCGTACCTGCAGGGTATAAACGCCGGCCGGTTTCTCGCTCAGGGCATGTACCCCGTGCTGCAGGGCATAGATCACAAATTCCGGGTGCAGATAGTGCGGCGTGGCGATCAGCACCGCGTCACAGCATCCGGAATCAATCAGTTCCCTGCCGTCTGAAAAACAGCGCAGATCGTCCGGGAAATGCTCCCGGGCATATTCCAGTCTGGCCGGCCGGATATCCGCCACCGCCGTCAGCCGGATTTCCGGAACCTTTCCTGCCAGCAGACCCTTCGCATGTTCCGTTCCCATTCCGCCTATGCCGATAATTCCCAAACGAACCTGTTCCATTTTTACTGTCTCCTTTCACATGTTTCCCTGTCATATCCTGCCTCACAGTATCTTCATCGGCACCCATCTCAGATAATCTCCCGAGACCAGACGGTACATGATCCCGTGATGCCGGCCTTCAATACTGTCATGGAAACGGGATTCTCCATGACAGTGGGCGTAGATTACCTGTTCCGCTTTATACTCTTCCGCGATGGCTGTGAAGCTGCTGTTTCTCTCCATCACATTGGTAGGCGGATAATGCAGGAACATAATAAAGCGGCTGTAGCCATCTTTCCTGGCAGCTTCAAAAGAAATCCTCAGGCGCTCCGTTTCCCGTTCGATCAGGTGATTTGCCGATGATTCCGCGGCAGTATCCCAGCCGACAATCCTGTTTCTTCGCACATAAAACGGCCCTTCAAAGGTGAATCCTTTGGTGCCGACAAGCGCATAATCCTGATAAGGGGCATAATTGTTCTGAAGGAAAAACAGTTTTCCCGCGTACTGCTTATTCAGGACGACTGTCTTCTTTGCATCCCAGAACATGTCATGATTGCCGCGAAGGAGAATTTTTCTGCCCGGAAGGGAGCAGATATATTCAAGATCCTTTTCGCATTCGGGAAGTTTCCTTCCCCAGCTGTGATCTCCGGCCAGCACCAGCGTGTCATCCGGTTTGATCAGTTCTTCGCAGTTTTTCCTGAATGTTTCCTCATGGTTTTTCCAGACCGGATCACGAAGCTGCCCCGGAGCTTTCAGTTCCGACTGAAAATGGAGATGCAGGTCTCCGATCGCAAACAGGCTCACGAAACCATTCCTCCGATTCGTTACAGTTTTCCCGGAAAGCTCGTTTTTGTCGTTATCCCGTCTGCGGTCATACCGGGATGCGTTCCATACAGCCGGACGATTCTTTTCCGAACAGCATGAATGCTTTTTTACAGTATAACAAATCAGCATATGATAGAAAACGGGTAATTTATCGGGAGCGCCCGGCAGGCAACGCGCGATCCGTCCATGACGGATGAACCGTTCCGCAAGCGTATTGAGGACCGGGTTTCTGCGCTGAATCCGGGAATAATCCGGAATGATTGACAAGTGACCTTTCGGTCACTATAATCCTGGTATAACACATGACCGCATTCCAGCAATTCACTGAATTGCCTGATCATTTTCCGGAAAGGTCTTCATGATATGAAACAGCATTGTGATGTATACCTCTTTGGTCAGGTACTGGGCACGCATTCTTTCCTGCTGAAAGACGGCTTTCTGCGGCCGGATGAATATTCGGAAATTGCGGAGCAGTATTTTCTTCCCGGCGGAGAAACCGGCACGGCGGCGACTGTGCTGGCCTCACTCGGCGTGTCCGTTCGGATGGACGGTACCTGGATCGGCATGGAAATCGCGCCGATGCTGAAAACCTTCTATGCGGACAAAACAGTGGATCTTTCTTCCCTGCAGTTTACAGGGGATAAGGGCGTCATGGACTATGTTGTAATTTCCGGACTTGTCCGCTCACCGATGGGGAGATTCCAGACGCTGTTTTCCTCCGGGAAAAGATGGTGGAGCATTCCGAAAGAAGAGGATATTGCGGGCTGTAAAGCCGCAGCGGTCGATCCCTATTTCGGGGAGGAATCCCGGCGGGCGGCGGAAATATGTCAATTGCACAAAATACCGTTTGTAACCATTGACAGTCCGCATGATTCAGTATTGCATCGGCAGGCTGCCGTGAACGTCGTATCCAGGGAATGCACGGCTGAACGCTATGCCGGTATGGCCCCGGAAGCCGTCATGGAGCGGATGCAGCAGGAAACAGACGGGCTGACCATCCTGACCCAGGGCAGCGGGGATATGCTGTATGCCAGGAAAGGGGAACCCGTTCACCGGATGAAGCCGTTCTCCGTTACGGTCCGGAGCACATTGGGCGCGGGCGATACGTTCAAGGCCGGGTGCGTGTACGGTCTGCTTCACGGTATGAAGGATGAGGAACTGGTACGTTTTGCCAGCGCCTGTTCCGCGATCGCTGTTTCACGTTTTCCCCTGCCGCTGAACCCGCCGGGCCTGGAAGAGGTACAGCAACTGATAAAAAACGGAAGAACATGACGCTCCGGAGGGCGGCTATCATGAGATAAAGACCGGTCAGGAATCAATCATGAACCACAGCTTCCGCAGAAGCTTTCCGCCTTTTCCTTTTCCCATTCTTTCAGAAAAGCTTCCATGAAGGCATGCCGTGTTTCCGCAATTTCCCTTGCTTTTTCCGTATGCATCATGTCCCTGAGCAAAAGCAGTTTTTCATGGAAATGCTCTATGGATGAATCCAGCGATCTGCCATGCTTTCCGCCGTAAGCAAAGGTTCTCGCAATGCCGATGGCTCCGATGGCATCCAGCCTGTCAGCATCCTGAACAATCCTGCCTTCGGGCAATTCAGGACATCTTGCCCTGTTCCTGCTGAATGATACCGAATTAATCGCCGCACAGATCCGCTGCACCGCAGCTTCGTCCACATTCTGCGAATTCAGAAAGGCTCTGGCGTTCGCGTTGTTTTCTGACGCAAACAGTTTATCGTCATCTGCGTCATGAAGCAGGGCTGCCAGCGCCACAATCAGTTTATCGCATCCCGGTTCAGCGTCAGCAATTTCCATTGCAATATGATAAACCCGCATGGTATGGCCGAAGTCATGTCCGTCGCTGTTCCCCTGAAACAGCGACCGGACATACGCTGTCGCTTTCCGTATGATCTCTTTCTGCATATTCCCTCACAATCTTCATGGTTGCTTTTAACGTATCGATACGATCCGGGAGAGCAGTCATTTTGACGCTGCATTTCTCTTTCATGTCGGTTGTCCTGTGTCCGTCAGTGAAAACTGTATCTGCTCCTCCTTTGGGGTATTGTGGCAGTAATCGTAATACCAGCATTCATAAGGATGAATGCACTGATCCCCGGGTTCTGTTTTTACCTCTTCCCTTTCCTTCTGCATACGGTTCAGGTCCCAGATATGGTCGTTGATCCAGGGAGCCAGGGCTTTGGCTTCCGCTGTTATTTCCCGGGGAACGAAGGGATTTTCCTCGTCCGGCCCGTGGATCACGATATGGATTTTTCCGACTCTGATTCCGCAGCGTTTCAGGATATAGTACTGGAAAGCTGCGTCTTTGATAAACTGTTCATGAACTTCCGGAGCGTTCTTGACCTCATAGAAATCATAGCCGGTGTCTGTTTTTCGCAGGATATCCACCGCACAGTAATGATTGTAGTAGATGAAGGCGGCTTCGCAGATCACCGGGGTTCCCAGACGCAGATGTTTCTGCGTGTTCTCCGCCATTTTCTTCTTGTCCGGAATTTTCCGTCCCGGAAGATATACCGTCATTTCCTCATAGGGACCGAACATGGCCATCGCCTTGTCTCCGAAATCGTTTCCCGCATCCAGCCGGGCCTGAACTTCCGGAGGAATGACCTTCAGCTGCGGCCTGTGTTTATCCAGCCACAGCATTTTGCGGCACTGCATGCCGCGCATGAAATCCGTCTTTGTGATACCCATAAAACATTACCTGTTCATGATGTCTTGTCGAGTAACATCCCGATATCCCGGCAGCAGTATTCGATGCAGGACCTGCTTTTCGGATGCTCCGCATGACGGTTCATAAAATCGACGATGCGGATGCAGCCCAGCAGGCGGGCCTTATTGACCGCATTCCGGACGGAAGCGGCTGTGCCGCCTTCCAGATACAGTTCAAACGTCCTGTCGCATATCCGCTTCGCTGTCTCCACATCCGTCCCCAGAAAAAGCGCCGCTTCCGGATCAAACGACGGAAATTCCCGGTAAGAGTTGTAAATCGTTGCAAGATCAAAAATTGGATCACCCGTACACAGCGTATCCATATCGATCAGCATCAGTTCGTCCCCG
>CAMJTZ010000028.1 GCA_946408865.1 uncultured Clostridia bacterium | reverse complement strand
TCATACGCGGACCTTTGATCACGGAGGGTCGTCTCCGTCTCGCATACTCGGAAAAACCTTTCTGCTCGCCCTCAGAAGTCCATTCCCTGTTCCGATCCCTGCCGCCTTCCCACCCCCGGCGGCTCTCTGTGAAGGATTCCCGGAAAAGTACTCACTCTTCCTCAACGGTTTATCGCATCATAGCATAACTTTTTTCGCTTTGCAACGGAAAAACGACTCCAAAATTGTTCTTGTATTGTTTTTGCCTTATTCCTTGTCCAGATACACAGTTGGCTGTATAATAGCCGCAAGTTTTACCGGCGGCCGGGTTCGGCCGTCCGGACCGGGAGGAATGGAAATGGCGCTGTTTCAGACGCTGGAGGAAGCCCGCACGTTTTTTGCCGGAGACCGTTATGCCATGGAAAACGGCATCCGTCTTGAAGAGTATCTGCCGGACGGTTCCGTCTGCACGATGGAACTGACGGAGCATCATCGCAACGCGGAAGGCGGCGTGATGGGCGGCGCTATCCTGACGCTGATCGATTTTGCTTTCGCCACAGCCGCCTGCAATGTGCACCGGCCGACTGTCGCGCAGCAGATCAGCATGAACTTTCTGAATGCGTCACGGGGCCGTCTGCTGACTGCCCGGGCCATCTGCCGCAAGGACGGGAAAACCAGCTGTGTCTATCAGGTGGACATAACAGACGACCTGGGCCGTGATATTGCCCAGGCCGTCGTAACCGGCTTCAAAATGCAAGCGCCGCTTTCACAAAACCGCTGAACAGCGGATGCGCCTTGTTCGGTCTGCTCTTGAATTCCGGATGAAACTGCACGCCGACAAAGAAGGTTTCTCCGGGAATCTCCACCGTCTCAATCAGGCGTCCGTCCGGCGACTGTCCGGACAGGCATAGTCCGGCCTTCTCCAGCGTTTCGCGGTATTCGTTCGCGAATTCATACCGGTGGCGGTGGCGTTCGCTGATCTCCGTTTTCCCGTAGCAGCGGGCGATCACCGTACCTTCTTTCAGCACACAGGGATATTTGCCGAGCCGCAGGGTGCCGCCTTTGTCAATCCCGTCATTCTGGCCGGGCATATAGTGAATCACCTGGTACGGACTGTTCTCGTCAAATTCGTGGGAGTTCGCTCCGGCAAGACCGGCCGCGTTCCGCGCGAACTCAATCACGGCAATCTGCATTCCCAGGCAGATGCCGAAATAAGGCACATGATGTTCACGGGCATACTTCGCCGCCCGGATCATGCCCTCAATTCCGCGTCTGCCGAATCCGCCCGGCACGATGATTCCCTGCACCTCAGACAGCACCGCGTCTGTGTTTTCCTCCGTCAGGGTTTCGGAATCGATCCAGACAATCTCCACCTTCGCGTCCAGCGCGTAGCCGGCGTGGCGAAGCGCCTCCGCCACAGACAGGTAGGCGTCATGCAGCTGCACATATTTTCCGACCAGACCGATCTTCACCGTATGGTTCTGGTGTTTCACGCGCTCTACCATTTCCCGCCATCCGTCCAGATCCGGTTCAGGCGTCCGCAGTCCCAGTTCCCGGCAGACAATCCCGGAAAGGCCGGAATCTTCCAGCATCAGCGGAGCTGCGTACAGAATCGGCAGCGTCACGTTCTCGATCACGCAGTCCTCCTTCACGTTGCAGAAATGCGCGATCTTGCTGAAAATCGATTGATCGGTAATTTTCTCATCTGTCCGCAGCACAATGATATTCGGCGTAATCCCCATGCCCTGCATTTCCTTCACTGAATGCTGCGTAGGCTTCGATTTGTGTTCACCGCTGGCCCGCAGGTAGGGCACCAGACACACATGCACATACAGTGCGTTCTCCCGGCCGACTTCCAGGCCGACCTGCCGGATCGCTTCGATAAAGGGCTGGCTTTCGATATCGCCGATCGTACCGCCGATCTCGGTAATCACCACATCCGCGTCTGTTTTTTCACCGACCCGGTAAATGAAGCGTTTGATCTCGTCGGTTACATGCGGAATAATCTGCACCGTTGATCCGAGATAGCCGCCCTGGCGTTCCTTCTGCAGAACGTTCGAGAACACCTTTCCGGTTGTCAGATTGGAGTACTTGTTCAGATCCTCGTCAATAAACCGCTCATAATGGCCGAGGTCCAGGTCCGTCTCCGCGCCGTCCTCGGTCACGTAAACCTCCCCGTGCTGATAGGGACTCATCGTTCCCGGATCCACGTTGATATAGGGATCCAGTTTCTGCGCGGCCACCTTCAGTCCGCGTGCCTTCAGCAGACGCCCGAGTGAAGCCGCGGTAATTCCCTTTCCAAGTCCGGACACAACGCCCCCTGTCACAAAAATGTACTTCGTCATACTTTTTTATCCTCCTCTTTTGGCATCAACAAAGAAGAACAGGGCGCCCTTGTCCTGTTTCCAATGAAACAAAATATGAAATTGCAGCTTAGTGGTTACAGATTAATCTCAGCCGTCGTTTCCCGGATTCCTTCCAGGAGCGGATGTACTTTCGCAACAAACCGGGTGACCTGCTCCGCGCAGCGTCCGGTATAAAGCTTCGGATCCAGCACAGCTTCCATCTCTTCTCTGGAAAGGCCGAACTGTTTTTCCGCCGCCAGCCGGGCCAGGAGATCGCATTCCCGTCCTTCCTTCATTTCCGCGGTTGCCTCCATGGAGCACCGGCGGATAATCTCGTGCAGTTCTTGGCGGTTCCCGCCGCGCTTCACCGCTTCCATCAGCAGGTTTTCCGTTGCCAGGAAGGGCAGGTATTCGCGGATGGTTTTGTCTACAATCTTTTCGTTCACATGCAGGCCGTCCGTCACATTCTGCGTCAGCCGCAGAATCGCGTCCGCGCACAGGAATCCTTCCGGAATGGAGATCCGCCGGTTGGCGGAATCATCCAGTGTCCGCTCCAGCCACTGCACCGATGCCGTCAGAGGCGCGTTCAGCGCGTCCGCCATCAGGTAGCGGGACAGGGAGCAGATCCGTTCGCAGCGCATGGGATTCCGCTTGTAAGCCATGGCGGAAGAGCCGATCTGGTTCTTTTCAAAAGGTTCCTCCACCTGGCGGTCGTGCTGCAGCAGGCGGATATCATTGGCCATCCGGCATGCGCTCTGGGCAATGGAGGACAGCGCGTTCAGGATCCGGCTGTCTGTCTTGCGCGGATAGGTCTGGCCGCTGACATCAAAGCATTCGTCAAAGCCGAAGCTGGCTGCCAGCGCCCGGTTCATATCGTCAATCTTGCCGCCGTCCCCGTCAAACAGATCCATGAAGCTGGCTTCCGTTCCGGTCGTGCCGCGGCATCCGAGGAATTTGATATTTTCCAGTGCGAAATCCACCTCCCGCAGGTCGGTCAGAAAATCCTGCATCCAGAGGGTGGCGCGTTTTCCGATGGTAACCGGCTGTGCCGGCTGATAGTGTGTATATCCCAGCGTAGGTGTTGCCTTGTATTTTTCTGCGAAACGGGAAAGATGCGCGAGTACGGAAAGAATTTCTCCCCGCAGATACTGCAGCGCGTCTCTGTACAGCACAAGGTCCGCGTTGTCCGTCACATAGCAGCTGGTTGCCCCCAGGTGAATGATGCCTGCCGCGGAAGGCGCCGCTTTGCCGTACGCATATACATGCGCCATGACGTCGTGCCGCACTTCCTTTTCCCGCTGACGCACACATTCATAATCGATGTCTGTAATATGCGCTTCGAGTTCCTTTACCTGCTCTTCGGTAATCGGGAGGCCCAGGCGGTGTTCTTCCCGGGCCAGCGCAACCCAGAGTTTCCTCCAGGTCTGGTACCGCGTGTCAGCGGAAAACAGGTTCAGCATGTAGTCAGAAGCGTAACGGGAAGCCAGGGGGGATTCGTAACGGTCTGCCATCTTTTTTTCCTCCGGTTTTTAACGTTCGATGATACTGTCGCGCTCCGCACCGACGGAAACATAAGTTATCGGGCAGCCAATCGCGTCCTCAATCATGCATACATAATTCCTTGCCGCCTGCGGCAGGTCTTCCCAGCGGCGAATGCCTGAAATATCGCATTCCCAGCCCGGAACCTTCTCCACCACAGGTTCTGCCCGGTCGAGATCGGTCGGGAACGGGAATTCGTCCGTCTCTTCCCCGTCCAGCCGGTAGCGGACACAGACCGGGATCTCCTTCATGGTACTGAGCACATCCAGTTTGGTCAGCGCGATCTTTGTGGCGGCCTGAACTTCCACGCCGTAGCGGGTTGCCACCAGATCGATGGGGCCGACCCGGCGGGGACGTCCGGTCTTTGCGCCGTATTCCTTTCCCGCTTCACGGAGCTTGTCCGCTTCTTCCCCGAACATTTCGCAGACAAATGGCCCTTCGCCCACACAGGTGGAATAAGCCTTCACGACGCCGATCACATCCGTCAGCTGCAGGGACGGCAGTCCGGAACCGATCGGAGCGTAAGCCGCAGTGGTGTTGGAAGAGGTGGTGTAGGGATAAATCCCGTAATCCAGGTCCCGCAGCGCGCCGAGCTGCGCCTCCATCAGCATGCTTTTTCCCTGTTTCTTCGCATTTTTCAGCAGGGCGCCCGTATCGCAGACAAACGGCCGGACAGGTTCACAGAAATCATGAATCCACTGTTCCAGACGCTCCATCGTGTAGGGTTCGCTGCCGTATACGCCGGTCAGCGTCAGGTTCTTCCACTCCAGGAGTTCTTTCAGATGCGCCCGGAAATGTTCCGGATTTGCCATTTCTCCGGCCAGGACGGTCTTCTTCTGGTATTTATCGGAATAGAAAGGCGCGATCCCCTGTTTGGTGGATCCGTACTGTTTGTCTGCCAGGCGCTTTTCCTCCAGTGCGTCCAGATCCCGGTGCCACGGCAGGAGAAGGGACGCCCGGTTGCTGATCTTCAGGTTCTCCGGCGTCAGGCTGATTCCCTTGGCCCGCACCTCCTGGATTTCCTTCCACAGGTTTTCCGGATCCAGCGCCACGCCGTTCCCCAGGATATTGATCACGCCGTCATGAAAGATACCGGAAGGCAGCAGATGCAATGCAAAGGTCCCCCGGTCGTTGATCACGGTATGACCGGCGTTTCCGCCGCCCTGGTAACGGATCACGTAATCATACGATGATGTCAGCAGGTCGACAATTCTGCCCTTTCCTTCATCTCCCCAGTTGATTCCAACAATTGCGCAGGTCTTCATAAAACACTCCTTCGTGCCGCGGCGCAGCAGTCAGCCGGAAAAATCACAACGAGTTATTATACACCATTTTGGACCTGCATTCCACTATTTCCGGAGCAATAATTGCTGAAGCCGTTCCGCCGCAATTTCTGTATCTTTTGCGTCTCCGAAGGATGAAAGCCGGAAGAATCCCTCCCCGCAGGCGCCGAATCCTTCACCCGGCGTTCCGATCACCTGGATCTCGTTCAGCAGCTTGTCAAAGAAATCCCAGCTCTTCACGCCGTCCGGACAGGCCATCCAGATGTAGGGCGCGTTTTTCCCGCCCCAGTAACGGATCCCCGCCTGATCCAGCGCTTCCATCAGTACCCGGGCGTTCTGCTTGTAGTAACGGATGTTTTCCTGAATCTGCCGGAGGCCATCATCTGTAAACACGGCGATGCCGCCCTTCTGCAGAATATAGGAAATGCCGTTGGTCTTTGTCGTCCGGTTCCGGACCCACATTGCGTTCAGATTCATCCCTTCCCGCTCCAGCGCTTTTGGAATCACCGTGTATCCCAGCCGGGTTCCGGTGAATCCCGCTGTCTTGGACAGTGAGCAGATTTCGACCGCACAGGTTTCCGCGCCCGGTATTTCAAAAATACTATGGGGCAGATCTCCTTCAACAAACGCCTCGTACGCCGCGTCAAAGAGAATCACTGCTCCGCGGCGGTTTGCGAAATCCACCCACTGCTGCAGCTGTTCCCGGGTATAGACCGCGCCGGTTGGATTATTCGGGGAACAGAGATACAGCAAATCCGCCTTTGTATCCTTTCCCGGCAGCGGCAGGAAATCGTTTTCCGGTCCGGCTGTCAGGAAAGACACCTTTCGTCCTGCCATGATGCTCGCGTCCACATAGGCCGGATAGGCCGGCTGTGTCACCAGCGCGGCAGAGGAAGCATCGAACAGATCCAGGATATCTCCCAGTTCATCGCTGGCCCCGCTGGAGACAAAAATCTCCTCCGGATCCAGATGAATCCCCCTTCGCGCGTAATACCCGGCCACTGCCTTCCTGTATTCCGGAATTCCGCACTCCGGTACATAACCATGGAAGGTATCTGCCCCGGACTGGTCCTCCACCGCGCAGTGCATCGCCTGTATGACTGCATCGCACAGCGGTCGGGATACATCCCCGATCCCCAGTCGGTACAGCGGCAGATCCGGATGCGCTTTCCGGTATGCCTCCACCTTTTTTGAAATTCCGAAAAACAGATAGGAATCCTTCAGATTACGGTAGTTCATATTGGGTTTCAGCATACCGGGCACCACCTTTTTTACAATTCAGCTTTTCACGAAATCCGGCAGCCGGAAACCGGCTGCTCCTTATTCCACAGTAACGCTCTTGGCCAGATTCCTGGGCTTGTCCACATCCAGTCCGCGGTTCACGCTGGTGTAGTATCCCAGCAGCTGCAGCGGAACCACCGCGAGGGACGCCATAAAATGCTCATCCGTCTTGGGGATATATACCGTAAAGTTCACGGAATCCTCCACAGAGAAATTCCCGTTTGTTGTGATCCCCAGCAGGTATGCTCCGCGGGATTTGCACTCCATCATATTGGAGACAGTCTTTTCATACAGCGACTGCTGCGTCAGCACACCGATGACCAGGGTATTGTTCTCAATCAGGCTTATCGTTCCATGCTTCAGTTCGCCTGCCGCATACGCTTCCGAATGGATATAGCTGATTTCCTTCATCTTCAGGCTTCCTTCCAGGCTGATGGCGTAATCCAGCCCGCGGCCGATGAAGAAGATATCATGCGTATTGGCCATCTTGGAAGAGAACCACTGCAGACGCTCTTTCTCCTCCAGGATCCGTGTGATCTTGTCCGGAATCAGCGCCAGTTCTGAAAGCAGGCGGCCTGCCTCTTCCTCTGTCATCTTTTCCCGTACGCAGGCCAGATGTATTGCCAGCACATCCGCTGCGATCAGCTGGGCGCTGTAGGCTTTGGTGGTAGCGACGGCAATTTCCGGCCCGGCCAGCGTATACAGCACGTGATCCGCTTCCCGGGCTATCGTGGAACCGATCACGTTCACGATGGCCAGCGTCGTCGCGCCGCGCTCCTTTGCCACCCGCAGCGCAGCCAGACTGTCCGCCGTTTCGCCGGACTGGGAGATGACGATTACCAGTGTATTCGCACCGGCGGGAATGTTCCGGTAACGGAATTCTGAGGCCAGTTCCACACGAACAGGAATACCGGCCAGATCTTCAATCACATACTGTGCCGCCATGCCGACATGCCATGCAGATCCGCACGCCACGATATCAATCTGTCCGATTGCGCGGATAAATTCCTCTGTCAGGCCGGTTTCCGACAGGTCGATTTTCCCGTCCTTCACCATACTGTTCAGTGTGTCCCGCACTGCCCCCGGCTGTTCATGGATCTCCTTGAGCATAAAATGCTCAAAACCGCCCTTTTCCGCTGCCGCTGCATCCCAGGTAATCTCGGTCAGCGGTACGGTGACCTCGTCGCCGTTCAGATCGTAGAATGCAGCTTTCCCCGGCGACACCCGGGCAACCTGAAGATTATCAATGTAGTAGACCTGCCGCGTATACTTCAGGATCGCCGGCACGTCCGACGCCAGATAGGATTCGCCGTCCTCCACGCCGATAATCAGCGGGGAATCTTTCCGGGCGGCAAAAATCTCATCCGGGAAATCCTTGAACATCAGAGCCAGTGCATAGCTGCCGCGGATACGTACCATCGTTCGTGTAATGGCGTCCACCGGTCCGATCTTGTACTTTTTATAGTAATAATCCACCAGCTTCACAGCCACTTCCGTGTCCGTCTCACTGTAGAAGGCATACCCGTGCCGCAGAAGCTTTTCCTTCAGTTCAGTATAGTTTTCGATAATGCCGTTATGCACGCCCACCACGTCCGATTCAACTGCGCCGCTGCCTGATCCGGAGCAGTTGCCGCTGACATGCGGATGTGCGTTAACGATGCTCGGATCCCCGTGAGTAGCCCACCGGGTATGCCCGATACCGCAGCACCCCGCCAGTGCCCGGCCCTGGTCCGTCTTGTCCGCCAGGTGATACAGCTTGCCGGTCGCCTTGACGACTTCCGCCAGTGCTGTCCCGTTGCGTACAGCCAGACCGGCGGAGTCATACCCTCTGTATTCCAGCCGGGAAAGGCTGTCCAGCAGGATGGGGGCTGCCTGACAGCGCCCGGTGAATCCAACAATTCCGCACATATTGAAAAACCTCCGATAACTGACCAAATTAAAAACAGGTAAAATGAGCTGCCAGCGCGGCTCCATTGCCCGTTCGTCGGGGATTTTATCATTTTCTGCATCTCGATGTCAATACATTATAATACATTAATACAATTGAAGGACATACGGAACCGGGCGCCGTACAGCGCCCGGTTCCGGGAGTCATGCAATTCAGTCGGACTGGAGGGCGTCGTAACCTTCCTCGCCCGTCCGGACGCGGATCACGTTCTCCACATCCGTCACAAAGATCTTGCCGTCGCCGATATGGCCGGTATGCAGGACGCTCCGTGCCGTATCGATCACTTCGCGCACCGGCACCTTGCTTACGACAATATCCACCTGTACCTTCGGCAGCAGCGTCACCTCCACCGGTGTGCCGCGGTAGTATTCCGGTTTGCCCTTCTGCGCGCCATAGCCCATGACGTTCGTGACAGTCATGCCTGTGATGCCGATCCGGTTCATCGCCGTCTTCAGACTCTCCAGGCTGGCCGGGCGGCAGATGATCTGTACCCTTGTGTAAACCGGTTCGTCCGGAGCTTTTTCCTTTGCTTTCCGCGGTGCGGAAGGTTCCGCAGTTTCCGCTGCATCAGCCGAAACTGCAGCAACCGGCGTTTCCGCGCCTTCGGGCATCTCTTCCGGCAGCATCGCGATACCGGCGTAAGCGGTGGGCAGGCCGTGCTCGGAGCGATCCAGACCCATGATCTCGTCCGCTTTGTCCGCCCGCAGGCCGATGGTTTTCTTGATCAGGAAGAATACAATTGTGATCACCACGGCCGTCCAGCCGATGGTAGCCAGCACGCCGAGGCACTGGACGCCCAGGAATTTGAATCCACCGCCGTAAAATACGCCCTTCATCGTGGAGCGTCCGGTGGCAAACAGGCCGGTCAGGATGGTTCCCAGCGCGCCGCAAACGCCATGAACGGAGATTGCGCCGACCGGGTCGTCAATCTTCACAACCTTGTCAAAGAAGCTGACCGACACCACAACCGCAAGGCCGCAGACGATGCCGATGACAGCCGCGCCGAAGGGATTCACGGCGTCGCACCCGGCGGTGATGCCCACCAGGCCGGCCAGCGCCGCGTTGAAGGTCATGGACACATCCGGCTTGCCGTACCGCATCCAGGTGAAACCCATGCAGACCAGCGTGGCCATTGCAGCAGCCAGGTTCGTGTTGAAGAACACGAGACTGGCGGAATCGATCAGCTCATCGCTGTCCATTCCCACAGTGGAGGCACCGTTGAATCCGAACCAGCAGAACCAGAGGATAAATACGCCCAGCGCGGCGATGCTCAGGTTGTGGCCCAGGATCGCCCGGGGTTTTCCGTCCTTTCCGTACTTGCCGACGCGCGGTCCGAGCATCTTCGCGCCGATCAGCGCACAGATGCCGCCAACCATGTGGACTGCCGTGGATCCGGCAAAATCATGGAATCCCATTTCCGCCAGGAATCCGCCGCCCCAGATCCAGTGGCCGCTTACCGGGTAGATGAACAGGGAGATCGCAGCGGAGTAAATGCAGTAGGCGGAGAATTTCGTCCGTTCAGCCATGGCGCCGGAAACGATCGTCGCCGAGGTCGCGCAGAACACTGTCTGGAAAATCGCGAAGGCCCACAGCGGAACGCCCGCCGGAAGCACCGCGTCATATTCCTTCATGATGAAGGGATCAATCCATCCGAAAACCGCCGTGCCCGTTCCGAACATAATGCCGAAACCAATCAGCCAGTACAGCGGAGTTCCGATACAGAAGTCCATCAGGTTCTTCATCAGAATGTTGCCCGTATTCTTGGCCCGGGTAAATCCGGCTTCACACATTGCGAAGCCCGCCTGCATGAAGAAAACCAGCGCTGCGCCCAGCAGCACCCAGATTGTGTTTGCGGGAGAGTACGTCATGTTTCTCACTTCCGTTTCCGCGTATTATCCAACAAAAAAAGGCGCCGGGTGCATCTTGCACACCCTTGCGCCTTGCTGGATTGATGGGATTGTATACTGTATTCAATTCCCTGTCAAGGGGAAAACAATCGAAAAACAGAAAGTTTTTTACGCTTTGCCGCCCATCTGTTTTTCCAGACGTCCCATGATTTCCTGGTAAGCGTCTTCCACGCCGCCCAGATCCCGGCGGAAACGGTCCTTATCCAGCTTTTCACCGGTTTTGCTGTCCCACAGACGGCAGGTATCCGGGCTGATTTCATCCGCCAGGACGATCTTCCCGTCGGAAAGGCGGCCGAACTCCAGTTTGAAGTCCACCAGCGTGACGCCGCAGGATTTCCAGAATTCCTTCAGCGCTTCATTGACCTTGAAGGAATAGTCTTTGATGGTTTCGATTTCCTCGCGGGTCGCCAGTTTCAGCGCCAGCGCATGGTATTCGTTGATCAGCGGATCACCCAGTTCATCGTTCTTGTACGAGAACTCAATTGTCGGCGCGTCAAAAACAATGCCTTCCTCAACACCGTAGTGCTTTGCGAAGGATCCGGCCGAAATGTTGCGGATAATCACTTCCAGCGGCACAATCTGCACCTTCCGGACCAGGGTATCCCGTTCGCTGAGTTCTTCCACAAAGTGCGTCGGAACGCCCTTCGTCTCCAGCATCCGCATCAGGGCATTGCTCATCCGGTTATTGATGACGCCCTTTCCCTGGATGGTACCCTTCTTGAGGCCGTTGAACGCCGTCGCGTCATCCTTGTAGGAAACGATCAGCAGTTCCGGATCCTCTGTTGCAAATACCTTCTTGGCTTTCCCTTCGTAAAGCTGTTTACCCTTGTTCATGATAAATCATCCCCTTCCGGTTAATGATGATTCGACACAAACAGGTCAATTTCCTGCGCGGCAGCCCGGCCGTCCGCCAAAGCCCGTACCACAAGGCTTTGGCCTGTGCGCATGTCTCCTGCGCTGAAATATTTTCCGCCCAGGTGATGGGAAAGATTGTCCGGCAAAAGGCGTCCGCGTCCGTCCGCGGACAGGCCAAACTGCTGAAGCGTTTTTTCCTCGCATCCGACAAATCCGGCTGCAATCAGCATCAGCCCGCAGGGCAGCGTCTGTTCCGAACCCGGAACCGGTTCCATCTTTCCTTCCGGCGTCCTGTGCAGCCGCACCGTTTCCACCGCCGTAATCCGGTTTTGCGCATCCGTATGAATCTTTTTTACGGTTGTTTCGTAAATCCGGGGATCGCTTCCCTGTACCGCCTGCGCTTCCTGCTGGCCGTAGTCCGTCCGCAGCGTCCGGGGCCATTCCGGCCAGGGATTCCCCGGGATCCGGTTTTCCGGCGGCGCCGGCATCATTTCCAGCTGAGTGACGGAAGCGCACCCCTGCCGCAGCACGGTTCCCACGCAGTCGTTGCCGGTATCCCCGCCGCCGACCACCAGCACGTGCTTTCCTTTCGCCAGGCAGCTGTCTTCTCCGTTCAGCAGTTTTTTTGTTGTTTCCGTCAGAAAATCCACCGCAAACCGGACGCCTTCCGCGTCCATATGCTCCACATTCAGGGCGCGGGGTTTCCGGGATCCGCCGCACAGCGCGACGGCATCGTAATTCATCAGTTCTTCCGGATCCGCCTCCCGGTTCAGCAGGAACGTCACGCCTTCCGCTTCCATCAGCCGGATCCGCCGCTCCACAATTTCCTTGGGAAGCTTCATGTTCGGGATGCCATACATCAGCAGTCCGCCGGGCTTTTCCGCCCGTTCAATCACGGTTACCCGGTGTCCCATCCGGTTCAGCAGGTTCGCCGCCGCCAGGCCCGAAGGACCGCTGCCGACCACCGCAATATGCCTGCCGGTTCGTTCCGCAGGCAGCTGCGGGCGTATCCAGCCCGCCTCAAACCCTTTTTCAATCAGGTACAGCTCATTGTCCCGGTTAGTGACGCCGTCGTCCGCCAGGTTACAGGCCTTTTCGCAAAGCGCCGGACAGACTCTTCCCGTAAATTCCGGGAAAGGTGCTGTTTCCAGCAGCCGATCCAGCGCTTCCTTTTCGAGTCCGCGGCAAAGCAGGTCATTCCATTCCGGAATCAGATTGTGCAGCGGGCATCCGAAGGAGGACTGACAGAAAGGCACGCCGCAGTTCATGCAGCGGGAAGCCTGGCAGGTCCGTTCCTCCGCCGGCTGCGGAATATGCAGGTCTTCATAGTCCGCAAGGCGTTCCTTCACGTCCCGGAACGGATTCTCTTTCCGGGCGTATTCAAGGAAACCGGTTGCTTTTCCCATGTTCACGCCCCCTTGTTCTGCAGGTACGCCAGGTATTCGTCAGAGATGACGGCCCTGAACTTCGGCAGGTACTGTGCGAAGGCACCCAGGATCTCCCCGGCCTTCTTCGAACCGGTCGCTTTTGCATGCATGGTCAGCAGCCGCTCCAGGTCTGCGGCTTCTTCCGGCTTCACCGGATACATGCGCACATGTCCTGTATTCAGGTGATCCTTCAGCGTATCGTTTTCATCCAGCACCCACGCGATGCCGCCGCTCATACCGGCGGCGAAGTTGTCGCCGACCGGGCCCAGCACAGCCACCCGTCCCCCGGTCATGTATTCGCAGCCGTGGTCACCCACGCCTTCCGCCACGGCCCACGCACCGGAATTCCGCACCGCAAAGCGTTCACCCGCCATGCCGGCCACAAAGGCGTATCCGCCTGTGGCGCCGTAGAGGGCCACGTTTCCGATCAGAGTGTCTTCCTTCCGCCAGATGCTGTCCGCCGGCGGGCAGATCGCCAGCGTTCCGCCGGACAATCCTTTGCCCAGGTAGTCGTTGGCCACGCCGTAGAGGGTGATTGCCTGTCCCGCGGGCAGGAACGCGCCGAAGGACTGGCCGCCGCATCCCAGTGCCTGGACATTCTTTTCTCCCTGGAGCATCGTACCGAAGGCACGGTCCGTGGTCATCAGATGCACATGATTCTGGAACAGGCGCGCATCCATCCGTTCCGCCAGGCGGAAGTCATGCTTCGCTTCCGGCCGGAAATGCGTGTTCCGGGCAAATCCGGTCAGATCGCTCAGGTCCATATCTGCGTCCGGCTTCACCTTCAGCAGGTCGCTGCGGCCCACCAGTTCACCCACTGTGCGGGCACCCAGCTTCGCCATGATCTCACGCAGCTGCTGCGCGATGAAAATCATGAAACGTTCCACATATTCCGGTTTCCCGGCAAACTTTTTCCGCAGTTCTGGATTCTGCGTAGCTATACCGAAGGGACAGGTGCCGAGGTGACATACCCGCATCATCCGGCAGCCCATGGTAACCAGCGGCGCTGTGGCAAAGCCGAACTCTTCCGCACCGAGCAGCAGAGCCACCGCCACGTCGTGTCCCGTCATCAGTTTTCCGTCCGTTTCCAGCGTCACCGTCTGGCGCAGCCGGTTGCGGCACAGCACCTGGTGGGCCTCCGCCAGGCCGATTTCCCAGGGAAGTCCCGCGTGATGCACGCTGCTCAGCGGTACAGCGCCGGTTCCGCCTTCCCCGCCGGAGATCAGAATGCCGCCGGCGCCGGCCTTCGCCACGCCGCTGGCAATCGTTCCCACGCCGCTGGAGGAAACCAGTTTAACCGTGATTTTCGCCTGTTCATTGGCGCACTGCAGATCATAGATCAGCTCCGCCAGATCCTCGATGGAATAGATATCGTGATGCGGCGGCGGTGAGATCAGGGAAATCCCGGGAGTCGAGCATCGCGTTTTGGCGACGCTTTCCGTTACTTTCGCACCCGGCAGGTGTCCGCCTTCCCCGGGCTTTGCGCCCTGCGCCATCTTGATCTGGATTTCCTTCGCGGACAGCAGATATTCCCGGGTCACTCCGAAGCGGCCGGAGGCCACCTGCTTGATAGCCGAGTTCAGATCCGTGCCGAAGCGTTCCGGCAGTTCTCCGCCCTCGCCGCTGTTCGATTTTCCGCCCAGGTGATTCATCGCCCGGGCCATGCATTCATGCGCCTCCCGGGAGATGGAACCGTAGCTCATCGCGCCGGTACGGAATCGTTTCACAATGTTCTCCACCGGCTCCACTTCGGAAAGCGGAATCTCCCGGCAGGCTTCATACCGGAAATCCAGCATGGAGCGGATGGTCCGCGGACCTTCCTTTTCGATGCCGGCGGCATACCGGTCAAATAACTCCCGGCTGTCCGTCCACACAGCCTGCTGCAGCAGATGTATCGTTTCCGGGGAATAAAGGTGTTCCTCGGCCTGCGGACCTGTCCGCAGCCGGTGCACGCCCACGGCCGGCAATCCCCTGCCTTCTGCCGTGCGGAATGCTTCCCTGTGATGAAAACGGCTGTCCGCTTCCACCCGGTTCAGATCGGTTCCGCCCAGCGCGCAGGGCGTATTGGTAAAATATTTTTCCACGAAAGGCCGGTCCAGCCCCACCGCTTCAAAAAGCTGTGCACTCTGGTATGCCTGCAGCGTGGAAACGCCCATCTTGGAGGCAATTTTCAGCACGCCGGCAGTCAGCGCCCTGTCGTAACGGGCCAGCGATTCTTCAGGTTTCAGACTTACAGCGCCTTCCCTGCACAGTTCGCGAACCCAGGCGTGCGCCAGGTACGGATTGACCGCCCGCGCGCCAAACGCCACCAGCAGCGCCAGCTGATGCACGTCCCGCGGTTCCCCGCTTTCCAGCACCACGGAAACCGCCGTCCGCTTCTTGATCCGGATCAGATGCTGCTCCAGCGCCGAAACTGCCAGCAGCGAAGGAATGGACAGATGATCCGCATCCACGCCCCGGTCGGACAGGATCAGCACATTGATCTGATCCCGGCTGGCCCGGTCGCAGGCTGCGAACAGGTCCGCCAGCGCGTCCCGCAATGTTCCGTCCTTCGGATACAGAAGGGAAACCGTCCGGACTTTGAAAGAAGGATGGTCCAGGTTCCGGATCCGCCGGAATTCCTCGTCCGCCAGCACCGGCGTGGGCAGTTCCAGCACCGTGCAGTTCTCGGGATCATGGGAAAGCAGGTTTCCGTCGTCCCCGATATAAACGGAACAGTCTGTCTTGATTTCTTCCCGCAGCGCATCGATCGGTGGGTTGGTTACCTGCGCAAAGCGCTGCTTGAAGTAGTCGAACAGGGAGGGATGTGTCCTGGACAGCGCCGCCAGCGGCTCATCCGCGCCCATGGATACGATCGGTTCTGTTCCGTTCTCCGCCATCGGCCGCAGGATATCCTGCACATCTTCCCATGTATAATGAAAGGCTTTTGCCAGCTGTTTCAGCCGGCTTTCGTCCATGGCTTCCGTCTCTTCCGGAGCCTCCGGCAGATCCCCCAGCCGGATCAGGTTATGCATCCATTCCGTATAGGGAAACGCATGTGCATAGCGGGTCTTTACCTCGCTGCTCTCAGCCAGCCGCCCGGTCTCCAGGTCCGCCTCCAGCACGTCGCCGGATTTCAGCTTCCACCGGCGGATGATGTGCGCGTTTTCCTCAAACAGGACGCCGGCTTCCGACGAAAGGATCAGCCGGTGATCGTCCGTCAGCGCGCAGCGCAGCGGCCGCAGGCCGTTCCGGTCCAGAGAAGCGCAGATCTTTTCCCCGTCTGTATAGAGTACAGCCGCCGGTCCGTCCCAGGGTTCCATCATCGTGGCATAATAACGGTACAGATCCCGCCAGGGCGTTTCCCTGTCCCGGATCCCCTGCCAGGGTTCCGGCAGCAGGATCATGCCGGCCAGAGACAGCGGAATGCCGTTCATCGTCAGGAACTCCAGCGTATTATCCAGCATCTGGCTGTCGCTTCCGCCTTCCGCCACCACCGGAAGCACCCGCTGCATTTCCTCCCCCATCACGGCGGAGCGCATGGTTTCCTCCCGGGCCTTCATCCGGTCATGGTTTCCGCGGATCGTATTGATTTCCCCGTTGTGCAGCAGCATCCGCTGGGGATGCGCCTTGCTCCAGGA
>CAMJTZ010000027.1 GCA_946408865.1 uncultured Clostridia bacterium | reverse complement strand
GCCAGGATCAGGGAAAACAGTTTCTTTATGGTTTATCCTCCTCTTGCATTTTAGGTTAACATGTTAACCTTTGTTGTTTACAGTTTAATCTATGCCGGAGGCTTTGTCAATCCCTTTTGTATGTTTTTTTCCGAACAACTTTTCCGTCAGGCACAGGACACCAGTACCCTGCCGCTGCCGGATATTTTTGTTTCGCTCATGCACGCCGGAATCAGCGCGCTCTGCCACGCTGCGAGTTCCAGACCGTTATCCTCCCACTGCAGGGTGCAACCCGCCGTCGGCGTCACAAACAGCATCTCCCCTGCGGGCAGGGAAAAGGTTCCGTCCAGATCCGCCGCGTACAGCCGGAAATGCGGATCGCTGACCAGCAGCGTCATCTTCCCTCCTTCCGCGCGGATCACCTGCTCTGCACGCTGCTCCGGCAGCCTTCCCGTCCTCGAAACATCCAGGGCTTTACGGAGATGCAGCTCCCGCGGCTTTCCGTCCTTCCCCGTCCTGTTCCAGTCCCAGAAGCGGTAGGTCACGTCGCTGGACTGCTGGATCTCATAACACTGAATCCCGGAGCCAAGTGCGTGAACCGTTCCGCTCGGAATGTAAAACACATCGCCCGGACGGGCTTCCACCCAATGCAGATGCTCTTCCAGCCGGCCGGCTTCCACAATCGCCCGCAGTTTTTCGCCTTCTGCGTCGACGCCGTATACCAGCCTGGCGCCGGGCTCCGCGTCCAGGATATACCACGCCTCGCTTTTTCCGAATTTTCCTTCATGCGTCAGTGCGTAGGCGTCATCCGGATGCACCTGCACGGACAGGTCCCTGCGCGCGTCAAGCAGCTTGAGCATCAGCGGAAAATCCTTTCCCTGCTTTCCCGTCAGCTGCTCCCCCTGCAGTGTGAAGACTTCCTGCAGCGTTTCCCCTTTGTATGCGCCGTTCATCACACGGCTTTCATGGCCCGGAAGCACGGAAATCTCCAGGCTTTCACCGGTAATTTCATCCGGCGTATTCTTGCCGTATTTCTCTTTCAGTGCGGTTCCGCCCCAGGGTGTGCTCTCCCCGGACCGGAAATAAGGACTCATCACCAAAGGATACATATCTGTCATCGCAATCTCCCTGCCTTTTCCAAAATAACAACCGTTTTGGGATTTTGTAAGCCTTTTGTTAAGCTTACAGTTAACTTTCGTGACCTATTTTATGCGGCGGACAGCTGTCTGTCAATCTCTTTCCTTCTTCCGCTTCCGGTCCGGATAAAATTAGAGCTTCCGAAAAAAAGCGTTCATAATTCTGTCATGTTTTTCAATTGACATGTTTCTGATCTTTTCCTATTATTTGTCGTGAATCCCATTTTGTATGAGTGAGGATGGATTGGAGGAAAAAAGATGGATAACAATAAGCGCCCGGAAAACATGCAGCGGATTACTACCCCTGAACTGGCTGAGGCATTCATCAGCGAGCAGGTTACCGCCATCAGGGAACAGGTGGGAGACAAAAAGGTTCTTCTCGCCCTTTCCGGCGGTGTGGACAGTTCTGTTGTGGCCGCCCTGCTGATCAAAGCCATCGGGCAGCAGCTGGTCGCGGTGCATGTGAACCACGGCCTGCTCCGCAAGGGCGAACCGGAACAGGTGATCGAAGTCTTCCGCAACCAGATGAAAGCCAATCTGGTTTATGTGGATGCCGTGGATCGTTTCCTGGACAAGCTGGCCGGCGTCAGCGATCCGGAGCAGAAACGCAAAATCATCGGCGCTGAGTTCATCCGTGTTTTTGAAGAAGAAGCCCGCAAACAGGACGGTATCGCCTTCCTGGCGCAGGGCACCATTTACCCCGATATTACCGAGAGCGTCGGCGTCAAGGCGCATCACAACGTCGGCGGCCTGCCGGACGATCTGCAGTTCGAACTCGTCGAGCCCGTCAGACTGCTGTATAAGGATGAAGTACGCGTCGTCGGCAAGGCCCTTGGCCTGCCGGACGGTATGGTTTACCGCCAGCCCTTCCCCGGCCCCGGCCTGGGCGTCCGCTGCGTCGGCGCCATCACCCGCGACCGGCTGGAAGCCCTCCGTGAGGCGGACGCCATCGTCCGCGAGGAAATCGGCGCTCTGCCTGATGTTCCGTGGCAGTACTTCTGCGTCGTGCCGGACTTCAAATCCACCGGCATCCGGTATGTGGACGGCAAAGGTGTCCGCTACATGGGCTGGGCCGTAATCATTCGCGCCGTCAACACGGTGGATGCCGTCACTGCCACCGTTCCGGAGATTCCCTTCAGCGTAATCTGCCGGATCCGCGACCGGATCATTTCCACCGTCGACGGCGTCAACCGCGTCCTCTGGGATGTCAGTGAAAAACCTGTCGCCACGATCGAGTTCGAATAAACGCTAAAGCTCTGCAACAGGTCTGACAAGGCGACGGACCTGTGGCGGACACAAAACCTGTAATTTTACCTGTTATTTCCCGACAACATACAAATATAGAATCAGATCGAAATTCCGGTTTTCCGGAAAAATGACAGCCTTTTTCCTTTCCTTGGTGGAAAAGTGGGAAAATGGCTGTTTTTCATCTTAAAAACTATTCATATCGGGGTTTGACATTCTGGAAAACCCCGTTGATTTATTGCCTTAAAAGTGGAAAAATGGGATCGGATCATAAGGTGTATCCTTCTGTTCATTTCGTTTTCAGGCGAAATATTTCCCCCGGATCATGGACAGGTCCGGGATCGTATACGAAAAGCATGAAAGCGCAACCCCGGAGGAGCCATACGAATGTATTATTCTGCGATCGGAATCCTTGCCGCCCTCATTCTGCTGATTGAGCACAAGGATTTTCTTCTGAAACGGAACCGGATCAGCCGGACCCCTGCCGGTAAGGCGTACAGGAAGTTTTTGTTCGCCGTTCTCGTCTATTACCTTACGGATATTATGTGGGGCTGGTTCGAGTCGGAAAAATGGGTGTCCCTGCTCTTTGCGGATACAACGATATACTTTATCGCAATGGCGGCCGGCGTGCTGTGCTGGACGCATTCCGCCGTCATTTATCTCGGGGAGAGGGGCCGCTTCAGCCGTTTCGTTCTGTATGCCGGACGGATCTTCGCCGTAGCGGTGACGGTCATCTCTGTCGCCAACTGCTTCACGCCGCTTCTGTTCACCGTGGATCAGTCAGGCGTTTACAGCGCGCTGAACCTCCGGTATGTGGTCCTGATTACCCAGATCCTCCTGCTCCTGCTGGTATCGGCATATGCGTTCACAGTGATCTTCCGGCAGCGCGGCGCGATGAAAAAAAGAAACCGGCACCGGACATTGGGGCTTTTCGGGCTGATCAAAAGTATTTTTCTGATTATCCAGCTCTGGTATCCTCTTCTGCCGCTCTATACAATCGCGTATATGCTGGGTATCAGCCTGCTCTATGCCTTCGTCATCAGCGACGAGGAAAACGACACCCGCAGCCGGCTGGCAGAAGCGGAAAAGGTCCGCCAGCTGCAGGAGTCCGTTTCCACGCTTCTGGACAACATGCCTGCGCTGAGCTTTTACAAAGACGCGGAAACCGGCGCCTATATTGCCTGCAACCAGGCCTTCGCGGAGTATGCCCATAAAGAAAGCCCGCAGAATGTAATCGGACTGACCGATGCGGATATCTTTGATGAGGCGACTGCGCTTCACTTTATGGAGGACGATAAAAGAGCGTTGTCCATGAACCGGCCGTATGTTTTCTTCGAGGATGTGCCGGATGCTGCCGGGATCCCCCGGCAGTTCCAGACCACAAAGCTCAAGTTCGTTGATCCTTCCGGACGGGTGTGTCTGCTGGGAATGAGCCAGGATGTTACAGACAAGGAGAAAATCCGCCGGGCGGAGGAACGGATACAGGAGGAACGCACCGCCTATACCCGGATCAGCGCCCTGGCCGGCAATTTTATTGCCATCTTTATTGTGGATCCTGAAAGCAGACGGTACCGGGAATACAGTGCTTCCCTGCGGAATGAACGCAGCGTGCCAATGCGGGAAGGCGCGGATTTCTTCAGTGATCTCCGGGATCTGGCCTCAGAGCTTGTCTGTCCGGATGATCTGGACCACTATCTGCACGCAGTTACCGAGGAAAACATCCTGAACGGAATCCGCGAGAGGGGCGTCTTTTCCCTGACGCACCGCGTTTCCGCCGACGGGCAGCCCCGTTATGTCCAGTTCCGGGCAGCCGTGGTAGAGGAAAAAGAGGGACGCCGCCTGATCGCCGGTATCAGCGATATCGATACCCAGGTGCGCTAGGAAGCGGAATACCGGAAACGTCTCTCACAGGCTCAGGCCCGTGCGGCGGTGGACGCGCTCACCGGAGTCAGAAACAAGCATTCCTACCTGGAGGCGGAGGAAAAGATAAACCGCCTGATCGCGGGAAAGCGCCAGCCGCCTTTCGCCGTTTCAATCCTGGATGTAAACGACCTGAAGAAGGTAAACGATACTGCCGGACACCAGGCCGGTGACGACTACCTGCGGCAGGCCAGCAGACTCATCTGCAATACCTTTAAACACAGTCCTGTCTTCCGCGTCGGCGGAGATGAGTTTGTGGTGATCTCACAGGGAGAGGATTACGCACGCATCGGGGAACTGACCGCCCTGATCGCAGACCATAACAAAGAAGCACTCCGCAGCGGCGGCGTGGTGGTCGCCTGCGGCATGTCCCGCTTCGCTGACGATGACTCCGTTGCTCCGGTGTTTGAACGGGCAGACCGGATGATGTACGAAAACAAGAATTTGCTTAAGGCGTCAGATTCAGGGCATTAACCCGGTTTTATTCATCCGCCCCCGCCGCAGAACTTTAGCATTCCAGTATTTGCCAGTGTGTTAAATTCATGTTATGATTACCATACTGGGAGTCAGCGAATCAGAAAACAAAGGCGGGATCTGCATGAAATCGGTCACCGGTATTTTGTTGAAGGTCGTTCGGGGTTATTCAAAAACAAATCTGGTCCTGCGGATTGTCATTGCCATCGTCATTGGCGCGGGTCTTGGTTTTCTTTTTCCCGGAGCAGAATGGCTGAATATTCCCGGGGCACTGTTTGTCAGCGCCCTGAAGGCGATTGCGCCGTTGCTTGTTTTTGTACTGGTCATTTCATCCCTGGCCAACGGAAACAAAGGTTTTGACAGGCGATTTGGTTTTGTTATCGTGGAATACCTGGTATCCACATTCATTGCCGCTGCCGTGGCCGTTCTTTTCTGCTATCTTTTCCCGATAACGATGCAGCTGCCGAAGGCGGCCGGGGAAACAGTAACGCCCCCCTCCGGCCTCGGCGAAGTTCTGGAAACGCTGCTTCTGACGGTTTTTACCAATCCGGTATCAGCGCTTTCCGTTGGCAATTATGTTTCAATCCTGTTCTGGGCGGTCGTGATCGGCATTCTGATGAACCGGATGGCTTCCGACGGAACAAAACAGCTGTTCACGGATTTTTCCGGGATTCTGTCCAGGATCATCAGCGGGATCATCAACCTGGCGCCGTTCGGCATTCTGGGACTGGTGTACAACAGTATTACCACAGGTGGTTTGTCTGCCTATGCGGATTACGGGAAACTGGTCCTTTTGCTGGTTGGAACCATGGCAACGGTTGCGCTGGTGATAAATCCGCTGATTGTTTTTCTGATTCTGCGCAGAAATCCGTATCCGCTGGTTTTCCGGTGCATCCGGGAAAGCGGACTTACCGCATTCTTCACACGTTCCTCCGCAGCGAACATTCCGGTCAATATGCGGCTTTGTGAACGGCTGGGTCTGGAAAAAGACGTGTATTCCATTTCCATTCCCCTGGGTTCCACCATCAACATGGACGGCGCAGCAGTGGTGATCACAATCATGACGCTGACTGCTGCGAGAACCCTTGGCATCGCAGTTGATATCCCGTCCGCGATTCTTCTGTCCCTGCTCAGCACCTTTGCTGCCTGCGGCGCTTCCGGGGTGGCAGGCGGTTCCCTGCTCATGATTCCGATGGCCTGCTCTCTCTTCGGTATTCCTTTGGAAATCTCCATGCAGGTGGTCTCCGTCGGATTCATCATCAGTGTGGTCCAGGACTCCATGGAAACCGCTCTGAATTCCTCCGGGGACGTAATCTTTACCGCCACGGCGGAGTATCGGGACTGGAAGAAAAAGGGAAAAAGCCTGCCGACCTTCCTGGGCGGAAACACAAAGGTGGACATCTGAAAAACACATAAGCCTTTCCGGGTCCTGTGAGACGGAAACCGGGCATAAAAGAATGATTCCCCATTCCTGCGAAAAATGCAGCCCTTTCAGGCTGCATCTTCTTTTCCTGCATTTCTCCGGAGAGTTCCTGCATTCACTGATGCCGTCTGCCTGAAAGCATCTTCCTTCTTCAGAAAGTGCCTGTAATCCCGGACAGCCGGTCAGTTTGCGTCCGTCTTCCGGATGCTTACTTGGTATTCTTCAGGGAGTTCTCCAGATCGCTTTTCTGTTTCTCTGCGTCGCCCATGGCTGCGTATACCTTGGCGCGCTGATAATAGGTCTGAGCCAGCTCATAACCGTGATCAATGCACGTGGTCAGGTCCTTGACCGCTTCTTCCAGGTTGCCCAGTGCCGCGTTGCTCATCGCACGGTAATAATACACTCCGTCGTTCAATGTTATGTCTTCCTTGCCTTCCACTGCTTTGATCAGCGCATCAAAGGCGGCAACGGATTCCGCGTACTTTTCCATCTGCAGGTAGCAGATTCCCAGGTCGTACCAGGCATCCTCCTTGAACTGTTCCAGTTCAATGGAACGGTTAAAGTCTTCTGCGGCTTTCTCCCAGTCGGAGGAAAGCAGATAGCAGATGCCGCGGTTCAGGGACAGGCCGCTGAAGGTGCCGCCCTTTTCCTCGCAGGCATTGAAAGCTTCAATGGCTCCTGCCAGATCCTGCAGATTCATTTTGCTCACGCCGATGTTGTACTGGGCGCCGGCGCCGTAGGTTTCGTCATCCTTATATGCCTGGAAAGCTTCCACGGCTTCTTCCCACTTGCCGCTGTCCATCCGGTACAGCCCCGCCTGGAAGCCCGCTTCAGGATTTTCCTTTCCGGCCCCGGTGGCGTACTTGTCGTAAGCTTCCTGTGCGGCAGGCAGGTTTCCTGCCGCCTCATACAACTGGGCAACGGTTTCATACATGGTTTCGTTCCTGGTCAGTTCAATATACTTTTCCAGGTCCGTAACAGCTTTGTCAAACTCCCCGGAAGCTGTGTAAATCTGGGTGCGTACCAGGAAAGCTTCCGCCAGTTCCGGCTGCAGCCGCAATGCGGCTTCCAGATTCAGCAGCGCCATGGTGTTCTTTTCCTCAATCACGTTGATGCACGCCCGCTTGAGCAGCAGATCGGCGTACAGCTGGGGATTGTTCTGGGGGCTGCAGTATACAAAGCAAATATCCAGATACTCCTTCGCGGTTTCGTAATCTTCGCTGTTGATGGCAGCCAGTGCCAGCGTATAGCTGCTGTCCAGCGTCTGGGCATCCGCAATTGCGGGAGCTGCCGTCTCTTCCGCCGTCACCGGAGCCGCGGCCAGCAGCATACCGGCTGCCAGAGTCAACGCCAGGAGTCTTCTTTTCATTTGCTTCTTCATTTCCTTTTCCTCCGTTATTTATTGAATTCTTTGGAAAGCAGATGGCTTTTTCTGCGAAACCATGCTGTAAAGCCACAGACTTATATTAGTATATAATATGAATAATGTAAAATGGTTCTTCGCGGACCGGTCATCAGTGTGTTTCCGGCAGGATGGCAATGCCAAGCTTATCCAGATCCTCCGCCAGAATCATTGTTCCCGGTTCAGACACGGCCTCCAGCAGGCTTCTCACACCTTCGGTCACCTCCGGGGTCATAAAACCCAGCACCTCGCGGAGCGTCTGACCTTCTGTGTTCAGCAGAGCGGGGACTTTTTGCTTTTCCAGGCCGCTGAAATCCGGAACACCGTCCGGCTCCCCGTCCGCCCGGATGGCAGTCACAGTGCCGAAAGCCCGGAACAAAGGCGTCGGATTCCCTTCTTCATCCGGTACGGAAACAATCAGCTCTGTTTTTCCCTGGGTATCCATTGTCAGCCGGATCGATCCTTCCGTCCGGGGCAGAATTCCTCCGCCGCTGCGAAGAACCGCTTCCATCTGGGTTTTGCCCGGGAACCGGGCAGGAATCCCGCTGATCTCCAGTTCCAGATCCAGCAGCGTTATGCTGTCCCGGATCCACCGGGCAAGGATTCTTCCCTCGCCGTCCTTTCCTTCATACAGGAAGTACGGAAGGCCTTTCTCCATCGTTTCCGGAGAGGACAGCTCCTGCATGCTGCTCAGCGCGTAAGGATGGGGTCCCAGCAGAAGGCTTTCGATAAAAAGCCGCTCCGGGGTTCCGAAAATCCGGAATGAAACCGCCTCATCCGGTTTGCCGGCCGGCAGGAGGGCCGCTGCAATATCCAGCCCTTTATTTGAATCGTTCCAAAGGATGTCCGCCTGCAGTTCAAGACCATTGATCAGATCCCTGTATCCTGCCGCGTGTTCCCGTTCCGTTTCCGGAACTGCTTCCGGGAACAGCTCAAAGCGGAAGTCCGCCTGCCAGCGATACAGTTCTTCCGGTTTTGTTTCTGCGGGGTTGCTTCCGCCGGAGCTGCTTCCGCCGCCTTCCGGCTTCTGCGGCGGTTCAGCAGCATCATGGTATCCCAGCGCATAACGGGAAAGCAGAGCATCCGTCGTAAACCGCTGCACCACGTACTTTCCCTTTGCCAGGATCTCTGCTGTGCCGCTGCGCAGCCCGGCGATGAAGAAGGTTCTGCTGGTATTCCCTGAAGCGTAATGCTTCCGGGGTACCGCCAGCGTCACCTGAATCCGGTTTGCGGGCAGATTCGTCAACGGGATCGGATCATCTTCCCCGATCTTCAGCTCGGCAGACAGTTCAAAGTACTGCAGAACCGCTGCATCCGAGGCCTCTTTTTTCAGTGCCCGGATCATCTGATTCTTCTCTTCGGCAGAGATCCTGCCGCTGAGATCGTTCACCGTAACGGTCAGGAGAAGATCCTCCCCCTTCATCCGTCTGGTTTTCGCCTCTTCGCCCGCTGCCGTCAGAATCATTTCTTCCGTGATCCCGGTCAGCTGGATACCGGGTACCGACTCTCCGCCGGGGCTGCTGATCCGGAAGCTTACCGTTCCCGGTCCGGGAACCGGCTCTGTTCCGGCACTCACCTCAACAGGTTCTTCCAGTTCCGGAAGCCGGGACTGCTGGACAGCCACAACCCACAGCCTCTTTCCCGCATCCTCTTCCGTAATGGTATAGGAGGATTCGGTGGCATTTTCAATGGGAATCTTCTCTCCCGGGGTATCCCCCTCCCTGTACCATTGCCAGGTTACCCTTTCAGCGACCATCGGTACGACGGAAGCCCTCAGGGTTTCCCCGATCCGGAGTATGCCGGTGATGTTTGTTGCGGTTACAGCCGTGTCCATTACAACCTCTGTTTCCGCAGATTCCGGATATTGCTTCTGGTCCGGGAGTTCTTTCCACCGGGCCGTCAGCCGGTAAACGGTATACGCCTGCAGGTTCGCTATCACCTGCCCGCTCCACCAGGTTTCTCCTTTGTCGATGCTGTATTCAACAATCTGTTCATATGCTTCCTCGAACGGAACAATCCAGATGGTGTGGAATCCCGCGATAACCAGAGGAGGCATCGGAAAAAGCCTCTTTGTTGTTGTCTGCACCGCTTCGGAGGGACCGGAAGCCTCGAAGCCTTCCGTCTGCGAATACCGGGCGTAAACGAGATACGATGTGGCAGGTTTGCAGGGATAGAAAACCATGGTTCCGTCCGCTGCCGGCAATCTCCAGTCTTTCTCCTCCGGCAGGGCATCATCCTCTGCGTAAACCAGGGCATATTCTTCGCCGGGGCGGGCCTGCACCTCCACGGTCGTCGCCGTCACATAAACAATCTCCGGCGCTTCCGGTGCGGAGCGCAGCGCATTCCACCCGGCCGTCCAGCTCCGGTCCTCATCCATGTAGTCCGGTACCGCTGCATATTTTCCTTCACTCTTCCAGCCGATAAACACATAGCCTTCCCGAACCGGATCCGCAGGATGCTGTACCGGTTCCCCATAGCGGGCGGTAATGGATTGAACGGCCGATCCGTCTGCCGGATCAAAGGTCCAGGTATGATTCGCAGGTTCCCAGGCCGCACTGACGAAAAGCGTCCTTGCCTGCATGACGACCGGAAGTTCAGGCTGCCAGCCGGCAAACGTGTAGTGCTTGCGGACCGGAACCGGCGTTTCGTCTTTTTTGATCTGTTCACCGTAGGTATACTGCCGCCGGAGAATGGCCTTTCCGTCCACGGTTCCGCCGTTTCCGCTGAAGTAGACGGAATAGTTTCTGTTCTCCCAAAGAGCATAAACCCATATTACGGCGGATCCGTCTGCGAAGGAAACCTCCGTGACGGTTTCCGTTTCATCCGCATCGGGGGACAGCGCCCAGCCCCTGAAGATTCCGCCTTTTCGTTCTGAGGTCTTTCCTTCCAGGCTGACGGTTCTCTTCCCGGCCTCATAATCCTCCTCGCTCAGGAGAACGGGCTCGGTAAAGCTGCCTCCCCGGCTGTCAAAAGCAACCATATGCTGATGTTCAAAGAACACAGCCTCCAGGGTAATGACGTTGGGATTCTCTCCGTCACCGATGGTGCTGACCAGTTCCAGATCCTCATAGAGGATGGTGGAACCGGCCGGATGGAAATTCCCTTTCTGATCCTTCCATCCAAGGAAAACTTTCCCTTCCGGAGGCGTTACCGTTTCAGCGGAAATTTCCACCGCTGTGCCGGGCTGAATGTCTTTCCGGTCTTCTCCGTCCCAGCTCTGTCCCTGCACATCGTAATGCAGTGTTGCATTCCGGAGTTTCCAGCGCGCCTTCAGCGTCAGCGTAAAATAAAGACTGGAAGTTCCTTCCCTCTTTTCCGGCACCGTTGTATCACAGAATACCGGAAGCGCGTGCAGATCTTCATTCCACCGGATGCCGCCGGCGGAATACCATCCATCCGGTTCATAACCGTCCCGCGTCACTTCAGCCATCCGTTTCATTGTATCCGCCGGCAGGGAATCCCCGCTGACGATGGTGAAGCAGCGATACTGACCGCCGTCCAGATAGGCTTTCGTCGTCTGATCCGTATAAACGACCGGATTCTGCCACCCGTTCATGTTCTGCCGGGTTCCGTTGGCATCCACAGCGCCGGGATCCAGCCGCACCTCCACCCGGGGTTTGATCAGTACGGGATACAGATTCATTCCGGCGGCAGGCATGGTGGCACTGTTCAGATCAAACAGCACAAAATTCGGTTTTCCCCCGTCGCCCGAAGAAACTGTCACGTAGCCGTATTCCGTGTCTTTCGGTTTGGGGCTCTGGCTCCACCCTGCAAAGCTGCTGCCGAATTGCAGAACCGCTTTCCCGCTGAATTCATTCAGCGGAGCTCCATACCGGACGCTGAAGGTTTCCGGTATTCCCTTCCCCTCCATGCTGCTGTAAAAGTTCAGTGCGTACACTTTCCGTTCAAAGTATACATACAGCTGTGCGTTGCTTTCGGGGATCAGGATTTCCTTGTTTTGCGGAATGGCGGTTCTCTGGCTTTCCTTTTCCTGGTATCCGAAACTGTAGGCCACCGGCCGGAACCCTTCTCCTGTGGTTCCTTCCGGCACATGATTCTTCAGCCCTGCTTCGTCAAGGGTGTATTTGCCTTCCGCCTTCTGATCCGCCGGAATCGTATCCGCTTTTTCCCAGCTGCCGTCTGCCCTCTGGTACACCAGCCAGACGGAACCGGACGGGCTGAACTTCACGGTCTGCTCCGCGGTTTTCACGTTTCCTTTTTTGTCGATGATCTGTGTCACCTGAATCTTCAGAGTATGATTGATATCCGCATTTGTCAGCACATAGGACGCGCTCGTGTATTTGCTGATCGCCTCGTCATCCCGGTACCACTGGAAGGTCAGCTTTCCGGCCGGGAATGGAATCGGAAGAGCTGTAATCACTTCTCCGACGCGCAGATCGTCCCTCCGGAACAGCTGCAGGCTGTCCAGTTCCTGATCGGTTGCAGCCCGGAGAGGCTTGGATTTCGGTCCTGCGGTAACCTCCCCGACAGCTTTGTTCCGGCCGTAAATCAAATAGGTCTTCCCAGGTTCAAGGCCTTCAAAGTCGAGAACTTTTTCATCGGCAGAAACCCAGTTGCCGGGTTCTTTTTCTTTTTGTGCCGCTTCCTCTTCCGTCTGTGCAATCAGGTATTCCTCTCCCGCGGTGGTTTTTACCGACAGATAGGTAACCCCGTATTCATCCAGATCCGGAATCGGGGCGCTTTCACCGCCCTGGGTTTCCATCGTCAGCGTCAGTTCCGGTCTGTCGTCATCCGGATCCGGCATCGCAAACTGATAGTTTTTCCCGGTGTCCGCCGGAAATGCCGAGAATTCACCGAAAGCCCGGGGTTCCGTATCCCCTTCTGCAAAGTAGCTTCCGCTGAACCCGGCAATCCGGACCCCCGCAGAAGGTTCCAGATGGACATATACCGTTTCTCCGGGAATGGTTTCCAGTTTTTCTTCCTTCATGCTGTCGGGGGAAAGACCCATCGTAACGCTGCCGAAACCTTCCCGGTCCGCCGTTCCCGTCACCAGCCGTTTGCGGCTGTATCCGCAGGCGCACCGATAAAAGCTTTCCTGGCTCCGGTCGGTCCCGTAGGAATGCTCTTCCGGCTCATTGTTAAACCCGCACCACTGGCAGGTAACAACATGATTGACATGATCTACCGGAGCGATCGTTCCGCCCGGGTGCGTGCAGGGTTCAATTTTCAGGTAATTGACATCCCCGCTCCAGCAGGTTCCTGTCCGGTCCCCTGCAGGTACATAGTTTCCGTCGGATCCGGCAGATACCAGCGTATGGGGATTCAGAGTCAGGGTGCCGTTGCCTTCTCCCTTGGATCCGCCAAGACTGCCGCCTTTTCCGTTGGTATAGATCTGAATAACTCCGCCCTGAATGTTGATGGTTCCGCAGTCGTCCTTTTCACCGCTGCCGATACCCGCACCGTTTCCATCCGTCACCCGGACGGTGATGTTTCCGCTTTCAATGGTAATGGTCCCTTTTTCAGTGCTGCCTTTGTAACCGCCGCCGATTCCGGCTGCACCCTCATGGGCAATTGCCTCCACCGTCGCTTCCCGGATCGTGATGGTACCCTCCATGTCACCTCTTTCACCGGTACCGATGCCGGCACCGTCTTCCGATCCGCCTTCCGCATACACATAGGTGTTCTTTCCGCTGATCTCAATGGTGTTCCGCATGTTTCCGCCATGATCGGCATACCGGGGCCCCAGTCCGATTCCGGCAGCGTTCTTTCCGCCGTAGGCATGGATGTTACCGCCGGAAATCACAATCGGCCTGAACAGATCGTTATCCTGGCCCGCGCCGATACCGGCACCGTCCTCTCCGCCCCAGGCATTGACGGTTCCGCCGGTAATGGTTACGCCTCCGCCGTTATGCGCGTTGCCCTCGCCAATGCCGGAGCCGTTCTCTCCGCCCCAGGCATTCACAGTTGTGAAAGTATCCGGATAGCCCGCCGGAACGCCGATCGTAATGCCGTCACCTTTCACATAGCTCTGATAAGCTCCGCCGATTCCCGCAGCATCCGTTTGTCCCCATGCGGAGATCTGACCTCCGAAGATACGAATCGGCCCGCTCTCAATTTTCTTCGTGGCGCCGATTCCTGCTGCTTTTTCATCACCGGTGGCTTCCAGGCATCCGGTTCCCTTTTCCTGTGCCCAGAGGTACAGGGCTCCGCCCATGCCCGCGTCCACAACAATTCCTTTCGGCGCAATCATCTTCGCGCCGTCGCACAGAACAAGATTCACTTCCCGGCAGATGTGAACCGTGCCGTTCATGGTCACCTCGCCCCGGACCACATACCAGCCGTCTTCTGCTCCGCTGTCATTCCATTCCGTCATGTCCCCGGTCACCTCAAAGCATTGTCTCCGGGGCGTGCGCACACCGCTGCGATCAATATAATGCGTGCCTCTTCCAAAGGTGATTCCCGTAAGAATCACATCTTCGTCCGGCATCACAAACTGCCAGTTATGCCCGTCGCTGTCCGTGTTTGTGATATTCTCGGGCATGCCGGTTTCCCTGATTTCCGCGTAAACCGTCTGGCTGGATACGCCTGTCACCTTCAGCGTTTTCAGCCAGTACTCCTCATAGCCTTCGTTGGCCGCAAAGGTAAGAATCGGCCGTTCTCCGGGCGCTGTCTTTTCCGGGTTCACTGTGACGGTTCCGACGGTATGATCATAGCTGTCAATGGTAATACTCTTCTGGTTACGGGTCAGCGTGGCGGAAATCGTCAATTCCGCTTCCGGCATGGTGCCTGTATAAGTCAGAGTCCGGATTTCGTCCTTTTCGGTCTCTTCCGGTCCGGAAAGCGTCAGATTCTTCTCCCGGTCCTTTTCTGTATAAACAGCAGCTGTCTGACAGGAGATTGCCGGCGTCTGCTTTCTGCAGGTAACCTGAACCGTAAATACGGTTCCGGCCGCTGCCGCTGAGATGGCTTCGCCCGCATCATTGAATACAGATATCTTTTCATCTTCCTCTGTACCGGCTGCGCTGTGAATCAGTTGTGCAATGATATTGTATTCCTCCGCGTCCGCGGAAGACACGATCTTTACTTCTCTGGCTCTGCAGGCTTCCGTACGCTGTTCCTGCGCAACCGGTTCATCCTTTTCCGGATCGGCTGAACAGGACGTATAAACTTTGGTGCTGCCGGAAAAAACGATTTTTCCGGAGGAAATCTCGCTGCCTGAATTCCGGATGGTGGAGTCTCCCCGTCCGATGGCTTCGGGCCCGGCAGCGGCGTCTCCTTCCGCGTTTCCGCATGAAGCCGCCACGACAGCGGCGCCGTTTATGCTCAGGGTTCCTCCTGAACCGGCATCTCCGCCGCCGATACCGGAAGCTCCGAGCCCTCCCTTTGCAGTAACGTTTCCGCCGGATATAACGACATTTCCGCCGTTTCCGCCCACCATTTTCTCACACTGAACGTCATCAGAAAAATACTGTCCGCCGCCGATACCGGCCCCGTAATCTCCGCCGGCAGCATTTACTGTGCCGCCAAGGATCGTCAGCGTTCCGGACATGCTTCCGGCTTCACCGCCGCCGATGCCGGCTGCGCTGTGACCGCCGGTGGCATTGACCGTCCCGCCGTGGATGGTAATCGCCCCGCTGTATCCCCCGTTTCCTCCGCCGATGCCGGCAGCAAAGCTTGCGCCCTGGGCCGTGATGGTTCCGCCGTATATTTCCAGGCTTCCGGCCTTCTGGTGGACCCCGTCCCCGCCGATTCCGGCGGAGTCTTTCACCGTCGTGTCCGTGACGACTGCATTCAGTAACGCACTGCCGCTTTTTCCCTGTTCCTGCCGGATCACCAGTTTGCTGCCATCCAGCAGATTGATTCCTTTCGGAGCGGTCAGCGTTTTCCCGTTTCGGAGCACCAGGTTCACCGTTCCCTGAATCTCCGGCCTTTTGCTGAATGAAAGAGCATCCTCAAAGGAAAACCAGGTTTCCTGCCCGGCGGTTCCGATGGTTTCCATGTCGGCAGTCAGCAAAGTACATTCCACGTCCCCGCTGACGCCTTCACAGGCCACAGTAATGGTCCCCTCCGCAGCGGTGGTTTTCATCAGCACAAAGGTGGAAAAACTCCCGGTTCTGAAAGAAAACTCCTGGGGTTCCTCCCCCTCCTGAATACTTTCCGTATGCAGGATTTCAGGTTCGCCGGGACGATTATCCGTAAAGTGCAGAACCTGCATCTCCGAATCCTGTTCCGCCGGTTTCAGATCCGGAACGGTAATGGATACGGAAACGGCAGACTCGTCCACCGGCTGATAGTGTTTCTCCGGATCCCCGGGATCCACCAGGCAGATATCGAAGGCAAATAATTCCTCCATTTTCTGCCCGTCCTGCAGGGTTTCCCCTGCTTTTCCGAGGATTGCCTCATATTCCGGACTTCCTTTCCGGATCAGGCGCACAGAAAGTACCGCCTTCGCGGGAATGCCGGAACAGGGACCGGTTTTTACCGTGATCCGGTAAACCTGCCCGTCTTCGCCGGTGACCTCTGTTTCAAAGATGTGGGGCTCCTGATCCTCATCCGAAGCCGTCTCTTCCGTCATTTCCTCTTCCGGCTCATTCCCGGATTCTTCCGCCGGTTCTTCCGCCGGGGTCTCCGGCTCTTCCGCAGCCGGCTCCTCCGGTTTTTCCGGTTCCGTTGTCTCCGGCTCCTCCCCGGGTTCTTCCGCTGATTCCTCTGCCGGATCCTGCGGCGTTTCCGTGGGTTCTTCCGCCGGGGTCTGCCGTTCTTCTTCCAGGTTTTCCTGTTCGGGTGTTTCTGCTTCCTCCCCGGGCGTTTCCGCCGGTTTCTCTGCCGGAGTCTGCAGCGTTTCCGCGGGTTCTTCCTCCGGAGTCTCCGGCGCTGCCGCAGCCGGTTCCTCCGCGTTCTCCGGTTCCGGTGCCTCCGGCTCCTCCCCGGGCGCTTCCGCCGGTTCCTCCGCCGGGATCTGCGGCGTTTCCGCATCCGGTTCCTCCGCCGGGGTTTCCGGCGCTTCCATGTCCGGTTCCTCCGCCGGGGTTTCCGGCGCTTCCGCGGCCGGTTCCTCCGCCGGGGTTTCCGGCGCTTCCGTGTCCGGTTCCTCCGCCG
>CAMJTZ010000026.1 GCA_946408865.1 uncultured Clostridia bacterium | reverse complement strand
ATCAGTTTTTCCGTTTCTTCTTTTTTCTTCCGGGTCCGTTCCACCCGTTCTTCTGAGGCCAGTCCGGCGCAGAAACCAATCTCCGTCAGCCGAAGGTCCGCGTTGTCCTGCCGCAGAAACAGGCGGTGTTCCGCACGGGATGTCATCATCCGGTACGGTTCGTCTGTTCCCTTGGTGGTCAGGTCGTCGGTCAGTACGCCGATATAGGCCTGATCCCTGGTCAGAATGATCTGTTCCTTCCCCTGTATCCGCAGCGCTGCGTTCATCCCGGCCAGCAAACCCTGGCAGGCCGCTTCCTCGTATCCGCTGGTACCGTTGATCTGTCCGGCGAAAAAAAGTCCGCTGATCCGGAGGCTTTCCAGTGTCGGCCGCAGCTCCAGGCTGTCGATACAGTCATACTCGATCGCATAGCCAAGCCGTGTGAACTCGCAGCGGCGCAGTCCCGGAATGGTCCGGTACATCGCCCACTGCACATCCTCCGGCATGGAAGTCGACATTCCCTGCACATACCACTCCCGGCTTTCCCGCCCTTCCGGCTCGAGGAAAATCTGGTGACGGTCCTTGTCCGCGAAACGGACCACCTTGTCCTCAATGCTCGGGCAGTACCGCGGCCCGATGCCGTGGATCTTTCCGCTGTAGAGCGGCGCCCGGTCCAGATTGTTCAGGATAATCCGGTGGGTTTCCGGTGTTGTCCAGGTCAGATAGCAGCTGAAGGTATTTTCCAGTTTCCGGTCTGTCAGGAAGGAGAAGGGCGTAACAGGCTCGTCCCCTTTCTGTTCCTGCATCTCGTCAAAGTCCACGGAACGCACATCAACCCGGGCCGGTGTGCCTGTTTTGAAACGGCGCAGGGTAAATCCGAGTTCCTGCAGGCTCGCGGAAAGGCAGGACGCGTTCATCAGTCCCTGTGGACCGCCGTCATGCCGGTGTTCGCCGATGATGATGCTGCCTTTCAGATAGACGCCGGTGGCCACCACCACGGCGCGGCAGGGAATGCGCGCGCCGGTGGTGGTGGTCACTGCGGTTACTCTGTTGTTTTCTGTTTCAATGGAAGATGCTTCGCCCTGGCGTAACGTCAGACGGTCACAGGTCATCAGTGCCTTGCGCATCCGGTTCTGATAGGCCTGTTTGTCCGCCTGTGCCCGGAGGGAATGCACCGCGGGCCCTTTGCCCATATTCAGCATACGGCTCTGCAGAAAGGTATCGTCAATCGCCAGTCCCATCTCGCCGCCCAGTGCATCCAGTTCCCGCACCAGATGCCCCTTTGCGGAACCGCCGATCACCGGATTGCAGGCCATCAGTGCCACGCCGTCCATATTCAGTGTCAGCAGCAGCGTATCAATACCCATCCGGGCTGCGGCGAGGGCTGCCTCGCATCCGGCATGCCCTGCGCCGATTACAACCAGGTCAGCCATTTCCGGGATTGGCCTCGGATTCAGGTGCGGGAGTAGCGTCCGGTCCGAAAGTGGGCACGGGCGTGGGAGTCGGTTCGCCGATATGGCTGGAATCATTAGAGCGGACAGCATATTCTTCCTGCTTTTCCTCCGGAATATTCCATTTCTGTCCGTTGTCGAATTCGTATCCGGTCACTTTAACGACAACATAGCCGAGATAACCGGTATTCAGATAATCGGAGAACACGAACCGCCCGTGCTGGGTCCATTCAGAGGGATACAGTTCAATCGGATAGTAACCGTTGAAGAAGGTACTCACGCCGTCCGTGTTGCAGATCATCGGGTTACGCATCGTGTCGTAGCAGTCTACTTTGAAGTAGATCTTTTTCACGATGTATTCCATGCTCATGTTGCCAAAGGAAAGCTTGATCTTGTTGTCATCCGTCACCTGCGGTGAGCCGATGGCGATCATCCGGTCAAAGTCAGCGACGACCAGCTGTGTGGAAGTCGTGTAGCCGCCGTCATCGCTTGTGGCTGTCAGAATCGTGTTTCCGGTCCTGTATCCGTAAACATTATTGCCATTGACAGTAGCAATCGTCGGATCGGCAACCGACCAGTTTATGCGCTGGTTGTTCGCGTTGCGCGGAATAACGCGGGTAGCGTTTCTGACGCTCCTGTAACCATCCAGCTGCGCATAGAACCTGTCCGGCAGCGGTTCAATGCCCGTCACAGGCTGAATCACATTCACCTGGAAGACTGCGCGGACGCCGCTCCCGTCGGTAGAGTTGATTTCAATGTTCGCCTGGCCCTTGCTGAGGCCGGTCACAATACCGTTTGCATCCACGGTGGCAACCTCCGGCCTGCGGCTCTTGAATGTCACATCCTTGATCGTGGTATCGTCCGGAAGAACTTCCCATTCCAGCTGCGCGGTTTCACCGACGTTGAAGGAAAGTCCCCTGGGATTCAGCACGTTGATCCGGTTCGCCATCTGAATCACGCGGACCGGAATCGACGCGGACACACCCGGATTGGACTGGCTGGTGCAGGTGACAGTGCATTCGCCTGCCCGTACGCCGGTAATCACGCCGTTGCGCACTGTTGCGATGGATTCATCCGAAGAATGCCAGTCGACATACTTGTTGTTCGCGTTGGCCGGCAGGACGGTCACATGCAGCTGCGCGGCACGGCGGCCGGTTGCCACAGTAACATCCGTTTCCTTGATGGTAATATCGGTCGCGTCCTGGGTAACGGCCAGGGTGATGGACGCTCTGACGCCGCTTCCGTCTGCTGCTTTGGCATCGATGGTCACATTGCCCCGGGCGATGCCGGTTACGATACCGTTCGAATCGACGGTGGCGGCTTTTTCATTCCGGGAACTCCATTCCACTGCCTGGATCGTGGCGTTGTCCGGGGTTACAGCCGCGGTAAGCTGGAGGGTGCCGCCGGCGGAAACCGTCTTCGCGGGAGCGGTTATCTGAAGCTTTTTGACAGGCTGGGTTACCAGCACATGGAATACTTCTGTGATCTCCGGGTTCTGCTGGCTGGCAATGGTCAGGTCGCATTCACCGGCCTGCAATGCCGCCACAGTCGTGCCATTAACCTTCAGGATACCCAGATCGGTGCTGGTTACGGTGAAGTTCCTGTTCTTCACATCCGCCGGAGTAATCGTCGTTGTCAGCCGCACATTTCTCCCGGCCGGCAGCACCAGGATCCGGTTCGTCTGGGGAAGTGTCTGTCCTGGATTCTCCGGATCCTCAATCGGCTTGAGCAGAGGGGTGATGGTTTCATCATCCGGTTCATACACCTGCAGATTGGTGGTGTTGGTCGTAATTTTGGTTACCCGCCGGAGAACGTTCACCCGGACGGTAGCGCGGCGGACGGTTTTTCCGTTCTGCTGCAGTTCTGCCTGCAGGTTCGCTGCGCCCGGCGCTACGCCGGTAACCGTACCGGTTTCGTCTACGGTAAAGACTTTAACGTTGGCGCTCTTGTACACGAGGGTTCCCTCTGCGAAGCGCCCATCCTGTTCTATGCTGGGCTGTACCGTTTCGTCAGCATATACAGTAATAGCCTGGTCTGTGAATTTGAACACGTCCGCCGCCATGGCCGGGATGGCCGCCAGCAGGCAGAGAATCAGGACCAGGATTGCAGCTGTCCGTTTCGTCATTGTTTTGGCTCCTTTACTTTCCGCCCTTTTTGGGGCTTTCTGAATATTGAACGGGAGAAAGAGTCCTTTCCTTCCCGAAAAAAAGCAGGCGGCGCCGATTTTACGGCTCCGCCTGCGGTCAGTCAGTGCGTTTCCAGATAGGAACGGACCAGTTCTTCCAGCAGCGTGTCCCGCTCCACCCGGCGAATCAGGCTCCGGGCGGAATTGTAACTGGTGATGTAGGTCGGATCCCCGGTGATGATATATCCAACCAGCTGATCCACCGGATCATACCCTTTTACCTTGAGCGCATCGTAAACGAACAACAGGATATCACGGGCTGTATTCCCCGTGCCCACGATCGGATCGTGCTTCATGGTGTTGAACTGATCTTCCACACCAATCCCCCCTCGTCTGTTTTGCATCTCGTACGGTATTATACACTTTTTATGTGCGTCAAGGCAAGAGTTTCCTCATGTTTTCCATACTTTTCTTTTTCTCTTCCGGGCGTCTTTTCACGTTTCCCGGTTTATGATACACTAAATCCCGGCTGCAGCCCATGCCCCTCTTTCCGGAAAGGAGTCTGTTCATGGAAAAAGATCTGATGTGCGAGGAAATCCGGTGCGAACACCTGGTGCAGGACCAGTGGATTGATTTCAGACGTTCCGCCTACCGTTTTCCGGACGGCCGGGTTTTTGAGCCGTATTACAGCTACACACGCCGGGATTACGCGGTGATTGTTGCTTCTGATGAAGCCGGCAGTTTCCTTTGCGTCCGCCAGTTCCGGCAGGGGATCCGGCAGGTTACCACAGAATTCCCTGCCGGAGGAATCGAACGGAAGGACGGGGAAGCCTGCACCATCGAACAGGCTCTCACCGCCGCGCAGCGGGAACTGCGGGAGGAGACCGGTTACGTTTCAGGCCGCTGGACGCATCTGCTTACTGTTCCCTCCCAGGCCACTCTCTCCGACAACTATGCCTGGATCTTCCGCGCGGAAAACTGCCGCCCCGCCGCGTCGCAGAAACTGGATGAAATGGAGCTGCTTGACGTACTGAAGTATACTCCCGCCGAAATTGAGGAACTGATTGCCTCCGGCCGGTTTCAGCAGGCGGTGCATGTGGCTGCCTGGCTGCTGGCCTGCCGCGGGGCATGATACAGAAAAAATACTTGCCCGGCGATTTACGATCCCGCATAATATTTCCATCAACAGATCAGAAAGGATGAATACTATTGAAAATCGGCTGCGTCAAAGAAATCAAGAACAACGAATTCCGTGTCGGCCTCACGCCGGATAATGTCCGGGCTTATATCGCTGCCGGGCATCATGTGTATATTGAGATGGGAGCCGGCATCGGATCCGGTTTCACGGACAACGAATATGTTGACGCCGGCGCCTCCCTGATCGACAACGCCGCGGATGTCTGGCACCTTGCGGATATGATGGTCAAGGTCAAGGAGCCGCTTGAATCCGAGTATCCCCTCTTCCGCGAAGGTCTCATCCTCTATACCTACCTGCACCTGGCGGCAGACAAACAGCAGATGGACGCGCTGCTGGCCGGAAAGGTCAACGCAGTCGCCTATGAAACGCTGCAGGAGAAAGACCGTTCTCTGCCTCTGCTGGCTCCCATGAGTCAGATTGCCGGCCGTCTTTCCATCCAGGAAGGTGCCAAATACCTGGAAAAGAAGTTCGGCGGCGAGGGCATCCTCCTGGCCGGTGTTCCCGGTACTCCCAAAGCGAATGTCGTCATCCTCGGCGGCGGCACCGTAGGCATGAACGCCTGCAAGATCGCTGTAGGCATGGGTGCGAATGTTACGATTCTTGATATCAGCCTGAAACGGCTGGAAGAGCTGGACAATATGTTCGGCGCGCATATCCAGACACTGGTTTCCAACGACAGCAACGTTGAGCGTGTCCTGAAGGATGCAGACCTGGTTATCGGTTCTGTGCTGATCCCGGGCGGTTCCACCCCCAAGCTGTTCAAGAAGAAGTATCTGCCTGAAATGAAAGACGGCGCTGTCTTCGTGGACGTCGCGATCGACCAGGGCGGCTGCGGTGAATCTTCCCACGTGACTACGCACGACGATCCGGTCTACACGGTGGACGGCGTGGTTCATTACTGCGTCGGCAACATGCCCGGCGCCGTTCCGCGCACCAGTACCATCGCCCTGACCAACGCCACCGTGCGCTACGGTCTGGAAATTGCCGCTGCCGGTCTGGAAGAGGCCTGCAGAAAGAGCGACGTCATTGCATCCGGTGTCAACACATATCTCGGCAAGCTCACAAACAAAAATGTTGCATCCGCCCATCATTACGAGTACACCGATCTTTCTTCCCTCCTGTAATCCGCTGTACAGCAAAAGCCGGGGAAAAACCCGGCTTTTTGTTGTTCAGTCTTTGTCCCCGGTTTCCGGATCTGCCGGCAGAAAATCCATCACAGCGAAAGCTTTCCCCTCCTCATCTGTCTGCAGGTCCGGCAGCTGGAAATCCGTATCTGCCTGGATAGCCTTCCATACGGGTATCGCCTCTTCCGCGGTAATCCTTACCGGCTGATAATTGTTCTCAGGATCCGCACCGCTGTCATAGGCCGGATACAGCACAATCTGCTGACCTGTGTAGACGCCGTTGTCCGTAAAATGCATCCGGGCCTGAACCACAAGCGTATAGAGAGAGTTGGTCCCTTTTTCCCCCCGGGATACTTTATGGTGTCCTCCGAAAACAAAATTCCCCAGAGAATAGAAAATACTCCGGTTGTTCAGAATCCGGATTCCCTGCACAACGTGCGGATGGTGCATCAAGACCAGGTCTGCCCCCGCAAACCGGATAAAATAATCAGCGAATCGTTCCTGATTTGCCAGGTGTTTCGGAAAATACTCTCTCCCTTCGTGAATCAGCACCACTGCCGCGTTGATTTCTCCGTTCTCCCTCATTTCCAGCAGCTTCTTGCGGATCAGATAACCTGACTTTTGGAAAATCCCATGATCCGCAGCAGCAAACGCGATCCGGATATTTTCTTTTTCAAAAATCCAGAAATCCACGTCCCGGGCCCAGCCGATTCCCTTTTCTTCCAGAACCCGCATGGTATCCCACAGGCCGTTCCACCCGTAGTCCCTTGCATGATTGTTCGCCAGGGATACAGCTTCCACCGATGCGCGGCGGAAAATCTCCCCGAATTCCTCCGGTCCGCGGAACCGGAAGGGCTTGTCCTTCACTTCCGCATCGCTGTTGTCCGACAGAACCCCTTCGCAGTTGACCACTGTGCAGTCATCCCCGGAAAAAACATCCAGGAAGTTCGCGAAAAACCAGTCGTATCCTTTCTCGTTGGCCACGCTGTCAAAAGAATCCGGCGCGTTCCGCGTCCTCTCTTCTGTACCGAGCGTACAGTCACCTGCGAATGTAATGGCAATGACTTTCTCACCGGCGGCACATCCCCCGAAAAGCAGCAGCGTCGTGAGGATAACCGTCAGTACCGCCATCTTCTTCATTCCTGATCTCCAATCACTGTATCACTTCTGTCCCGTATTTCCGGATCAGGCGGTCCGCGTCTTCCTTCGCGATCATCACAGTCACATTTGTACCCTCGTCAGTATGTTCTTCTGTGATAACCCGGCCTGCTGCGTGAATTTCCGACAGGATACCGTAACGGCTGAAAGGAATCCGGAACGTAACCGGCGCGTATGTCTCCTGAATTGCTTCAGCGATTGCCCTTTTCAGGTCGTCCAGTCCTTCTCCTGTCTTCGCGGAGATCAGCAGTGCCCCGGGGAAGGCCGGCGCCGGATCGGCCTTGTCGCACTTGTTGATGACCTCGATCCGCTTTTGCCCTGTTGCGCCTAGTTCCTCAAGAACCTGTTCCACTGTATCGTGCTGGGCAGTCATGTCCGGGCTTGCGCCGTCCGAAACAATGACCAGCACATCCGCCAGGACAGCTTCTTCCAGCGTGCTCCGGAACGCATCGATCAGCGTATGCGGCAGTTTCCGGATAAAGCCGACCGTATCTGTCAGGAGGTACGGCGTTTTTTCTGCCGTTTCCATCCGCCGGCTGACCGCGTCCAGCGTGGCAAAAAGCTGATCCTGCACATAGACATCCGCGCCGGTCATCGCGTTCAGAAGTGTGGATTTCCCGGCGTTTGTGTAGCCGACCAGCGCCACCACAGGCACCTCGTTCCTTTCCCGGTTCTTGCGCCGGATTGCCCGCTGACGTTCCAGCTCGTCAAGCCGCCTGCGCAGCTCCGTCATCCGTTCCCGGATCCGGCGCCGGCTCATTTCCAGCTTGCTTTCACCGGGACCCCGGGTACCGATTCCGCCGGCCAGGCGGCTCATCACCGTCCCCAGGCCAATCAGTCTTGCGGACCGGTACTGCAGCTGCGCCAGTTCCACCTGCAGCTTTCCTTCCGCGCTGGAAGCGCGCTGGGCAAAAATGTCCAGGATCAGCGTCGTCCGGTCGATTACCTTGATCCGCAGGATTTCCTCAAGATTCCGGGCCTGTACACCGGTCAGTTCCTCGTCAAAGATACAGACATCTGCTTCCAGCGCCTGACAGTCCCGTGCCAGCTCCTCCGCGCGGCCCCTGCCGATATACAGTGCGCTGTCCGGCTTGTCCCGTTTCTGCAGAAAGATCCCGGCCACTTCAGCCCCTGCCGTCTCCGCCAGCCGGCGCAGCTCCTCCAGGGATTCCCGGCTTTCAATTCCCATCAGCACAGCTTTTTCACGGGTGTCCGCTACTTCCTGCGCCGTTTCCCGGCCGACAAGCTCATCACTCAGTTCAATCTGATTCATCCATTCCGCATCCGGCGTCCTGTACCACCGGACCGGTTCGTCCATGATTACACTGTCCTTTTCCCCGAGGAAGGCCGTCTGGACAAACGTCGGCTCCCCGTCCTTCACGCCTACGGCTGTCATCGCGTCGTAACGGAAGATTTTCAGTGCGCTCAGATCCACGTCGCTGAGGCGGCCGTCCCCGTCCGGATGCGTATGAACGCAGCGAATCCGGCTCAGCCGGTCTGCATTTCGCCGCAGACGGTAGTCCGTCAGCTCCACGTCGCAGTCTGTTCCGATTGCTACGTTGACAATTTCTCCGTCCCGGGTCAGGTAGACAGCAATTTCCCGGTTCATGGCGCAGGAGCACTCTGCCAGCAGTTTCATCAGATCCCGCGGCAGATAAATTCCGTTTTCAAGCTCATAGGTATACAGGCTGTCCAGCTTTGCGAGCATCGCATCCCGGACGCCTTCAATATTTCCGTTGACCTGTGTTTTCATCCTGTTTCAGTTTCCCTGCTCTGTTCCGGCCGCTTATCCGTTCGGCATAGCCAGTGCCGCGTATCCTTCTCCCCGCAGATGCAATTTGGGCGCGTTCTTCGGAATCAGGCAGGTTTCTCCTTCGTGCAGCTTCATTTCTCCGCTTTCCCAGCGCAGGGTCAGATTTCCCTTCAGGGAAGTCAGGATACCGAATTCGTTGATTTCAGGCAGGAGTCCGACACCATCGAAACGGATCACGTCCAGCGTGAATTCTTCTTCGTTCAGCAGGCGGCGGGTTCCGTATGCTTCCGAGACGCGCACCGGCCGCGGGGCGCTCTTCAGATCTGCCACCGCCAGCCCCTGCTCGATATGCAGCTCCCGCCTGTTCCCCTCCGCATCCTTTCTGTCCCAGTCGTAGAAGCGATACGTTACATCGGAAGATTCCTGAATTTCATACAGCATGATGCCGGCCCCGATTGCGTGTACGCATCCGGACGGAATGTAGCATACATCCCCGGGTGTCACCCGTACCCGGCGCAGCAGCGGTTCCACAGCTTTCCCCTGCTCGCAGGCATCCTTCAGCTGGCGCATCGTCGTTCCCGGCTGCAGCCCGTAAACCACTTCGCCGTTCTCCGGTGCTTCCAGGATCAGCCAGGCTTCGTTTTTGCCAAGCTTCCCATGCTCATGCGACGCCGCGTATTGATCCCCGGGATGTACCTGAACGCTCAGCCTGTCCCGTGCGTCAATCAGTTTCAGCAGCAGCGGGAAAGGTTTGTCGGCGTATTTCCCGACCAGTTTATCCCCGAATTCCAGGATCAGGTCCGTCAGTTTGCGCCCCATCGGATCCCGGCTTTCATATCCGGGGATGCAGCTGACTTCCATGCTTTCACCTGTTGGCAGACCGCCTGTTTCCTTTCCGTAGCGTTCCTGCAGCCGCTGTCCGCCCCAGGGTGTCTCCTCCCCGCTGCGGAACGCCGGCTTCATCCGGATCGGCCAGAGCGGCGTTTCCCGTTTCAGCGTCTTGTCGAAAGCAATATTGTCACCGGTGTTGCCTTCCCAGTGCAGCGTGCCGCAGCGGCGGAAGCCAAGTTTCTCATACAGGCGCAGCGCGGGAGTATTGTTTTCGGACGTGTCGCAGCGGATGCAGTCACACCCGCCGCGCCGCAGCAGCTGCTGCACGTCGTCCAACACAATTCCGCCCAATCCGGCACCCTGCATGGCAGGATGAACCGCGATGCGGTGGAAAGTGCCCGGACGCATGCCGCATGTCCAGGACAGTCCCTCATATTCCGGCTCCTGCCCGAAAACCACGCCGACCGCCGCGCATATGGCTTCATCCGTACGCATGTAGTACAACCGGCCCTTCTGCAGATCCTCACGGATCAGTTCCTCCGTGGGATACCTGCCCCAGTGCCAGTGCCGGATGTTCCGATCCTCCATATTGTCCGCTACACATTGGTAGAATGAAAGCAGCTCGTCCAGTTCCCGCTCGGTTGCCTGGATAATCTCCATTTTTTTCTCCCCTTATTTCCCTGTCGATCCGAAGCCTCCGGAACGCTCCTCAAAATTTTTCTCCTCTTCTGCCGTGCCATAGGGAAGGAAAACTCCCTGGCAGAACCGCTCCCCCCGCCCGATTGTCACCGCTGTGCCGGACGGATTGCGAAGCTTCACCATAATATGCCCTTCATTTTTTGCGAAAGCATAGTCACTGTCGATAATTCCGGCCGTATTGGCCAGCCGGATGCCGGTCTTGAACCCCAGCGAACTGCGTGGAAACAGCATCAGCACCCAGCCGTCTTCCATCTCTGCCCGGATGCCCGTGCAGATCAGAGCGCTGCCTCCGGCCGGGACCACGGTCTCCGCCGGGGCCACAAAGTCGTATCCCGCGCTGCCGGCAGTTGCCCTCCGGGGCAGAGGGATGTCCTCCAGCGGCATCGCGTCCACCGCCCGTTCCCCCATGGCCTCCGCCCACTGCAGGGCCGAAACATGCCCGAATTTCGCTACTGTCATCCTTCAAATCCTCTGTTGCCAAATTGTTAAAAAGTCAATCCGTCACCGATCACGTCCGCAAGTTCCGCGAGCTGCGCGATCGTCAGCTTCTCACCGCGGATCATCGGATCAATCCCGGCCCTTTCCAGCCATCCGGCTGCTTCCGGCCGCTCCGTCCGGAACGCGGCGCACAGTCCGTTCAGCAGAGTCTTCCGCCGCAGCGCGAACGCGGCGTTCACCACCCTGAAAAACATATCCTCGTCCTTCACCTGTACGGCGGGTTTCTCCCGCAGCGGCAGCAGAATGAAAGTGCTGTCCACCTTCGGCGGCGGAGTAAAGCATGCAGCCGGTACTTCCATCGCGCGCTGCGGTTCACACATATACTGGCATCGGACCGCCAGCGGCCCCCAGCCTTCCTCTCCCGGAGAAGAAAGAATTTTGTCCGCCACTTCCTTCTGCACCATCAGCGCCATCCTGCTGATCGGCAGTCCGGAGGTCAGCAGACGCTGGATCAGCGGCGTGGTGATATAGTAAGGGATATTTGCAACCACGGCGAAGGGACTCTGCAGTTCTGCCGTTACTTCCGCCAGGTTCAGCGTCATGATATCGCCCTGAACGACATTCCAGTTTTTCTCCCCTGCCAGAAAAGCCTGCAGCAGAGGAATCAACCGTTCGTCCAGCTCCACGCTGATCACTTTCCGGGCTGCCGCGCAAAGGTGTTTCGTCAGACTTCCGCACCCGGGTCCGATCTCAAGCACGTCTTCCGATGCGGATACGCCGGCGGCCTCCGTCAGCGATGCAAGCAGTTCATCGTCATAGATGAAATTCTGCCCCAGCGACTGTTTGTACCGGAGATTGCTCTCCCGGATCCGGTCCTTTGTCTTGCTCACTGTACTCCACCCCAGGATTCGCTGTCCGCTGTTTGCTGATTTATTGTCTGAGTAAGTATATCACATTCAGCCCGTGAAAAAAAGGTACAGAACGCACAGGGCGCTGCCCCGATGGAGACGGCTTGCACTGTCCCTGCTCCCGTTGACTATTTCTGTTTTTCAATGTTATACTGTTACGGTTTTTCCTGCCTTTCCGGGAAGGATTCAGTATGTGTCGGTTCCTTCCGGATTGATCAAAAACGAGGTTCTGAACCATGCGTAGATTCATCTGCTTGTTCTGTATTGTCATGCTTCTTTCGGTATCCCTTCCGGCCTTTTCAGAGGGAACAGGTCTTATTATTTCAGAAGGGGATGGCGGTGAATTCCGTCCCCTTCCCATCAATCTGGAGGGTGGATCTCCTCTGCCCTACACACAGAAAATCGATAAGAAGTTTGAATACTATGAAGATCCGACCATCCGTGTGGAGCGTTACCGGGTGGATCGTTCTCCTGAATTCGAATGCACCTACTGGTATGCTCTGATCACGGTTCGGGATCCTTCCCAGCTGCGTACAGCGTCCGCAAGTGAAACAAAACCGTTCCAGGACAACCAGAGGAACACCTGTTCCGTTATCTCCAGGCGCAAGAAAGCTGTCCTTGCCATCAACGGGGATTACTGCGCAACTTTCTCAGGTGTCAAGGCCTCCAACTATATTCTCCGTCAGGGAACCGTATATCGTGAAACCGTCACGCCCGGTCTGGATCTCCTGCTGATTGATGAAGATGGAGATTTCCACGTCATCACTGCCGGGGATGCCGATCTGGAAACTGTCGATAAAACGCAGATCGACGGAAAAAAGGTCATCAACGCACTCCAGTTCGGCCCTGCGCTGGTGATCGACGGGAAACCCGTAGCGGATGATATCGTCCTGAGTCCGGACCATTCCCCGGTTTATTCCAATCCGCACCAGCGCGAACAGCGGATGTGCATCTGCCAGATCGACAGGCTGCATTACATGGTGCTGTGCTGTGCATCCTGGGGCGCAAACCTGGCCACCCTGCGGGATATTGCAATGTCTCTGGCGCCGGTTCAGACCGTATATACGCTGGACGGGGGCAACTCTTCCCAGATGGTGTTCCTCGGAACCCAGCTCAACGCTTATGCCAACGGCAATAAGGAAATCCGCCCGATTACAGATATCATCTATTTTGCCAGTGCCTGGTTTACCGAATAATCGTCTGAATACGGAGAGGAATATATGGAAATCCGTCTGGTGCCTTATCTGATCATGACCGGATGCAGTACTGCCGCCTGCATCCTGTGGTTTTTTCTTGCGGACCGGCACCGTTGCAGCGACAGAAAATCTCTTCCGCTCAGTCTGATGATCCTTTTTTTTGGAATTCTGCTGGGCACCGCGGGCGCACGGATTGTATGGGTGCTTTTCCGGATTATGATACATCCCCCGCTGTTTGATCTGCACATGGATGAGCTTTCCTACTACGGCGGTATGGCCGGTGTTCTGGGCGCCGTAATCGTGAGTGCGAAAATTGCCGGTAGGAGACCGCTGGATGTACTGAACACCTTCGCGCCTATGGGTGCTCTTCTGGCAGCCATGTTCCGCTTTGCGGAGGGCTTTCTCGGCATGCTTGGTTTCGGGCGTTATTTCGAGGAAGGCATTTTCTTCCCTGTAACAGTGGAAATCGTTTGGGATGAGTACTTCTCGGAATATTACCTGGCCGTGTTTATGCTGGAAGGCATTCTTTCCGCCGCAGTCGCCGTTTTCGCCTTACTGCATGCAAAGGACAGATACCGCTGGGTCCGGACCCTGTTTTATCTGTGTCTTCTCCAGATTATCTGTGAAAGTCTTCGGATCCAGGCCATCAGCTGGCTCTTTGTCAAAGCGGAACAGCTGACGTGTTTCCTCGTATGCGAAGGCGTCCTGGTGTGGTACGCGTTCCGGAGAAATCCCCGGCTGTTCCGTTCCTGGTGGCCCGCTCTGACGGGTCTTGCAGTCTGCGGCCTGCTCATCGTGATTGAATTTGCTCTGGATGGAAAAATCCGTATTGGGGATGAATCCATTGCCAGCTGGCTTCTCTATACGCTGATGGCCGCCGGGCTCGCCGTTATGGCATTCGCGGAGCATAAAGGAACCCGTTTTGAAGCGCTGCGCAAATAACACTGCAGCGTTTTTTTATTCATTGACTTCTGCTGACTTTTCCGTTTCTGCCTGTTCCATCTGCTTCAGACGTTCTGTGCGCCATGGTTCAGGCATATTCTCGGGATCGGAATCTTCAAAGGGTTCATACTGCCTGGAATAAAAGCTTTTCCGGATCGTCCTGTAGTGCGGATGATCCACCCATCCGGACGACTTGGAAGTTCCTCTGGCTTCGATAAAGCAGTCCGGCAGAGCTTCCTGCAATTTCTGAACTGTCTCCATATCCGGAGCGTTCAGATCTTTTTTCATATTCCGGTAGATCCAGAGGCGTTTCAGGCTTTTCATTTCCATCAGCGGTGAAAGATCTTCAATGTAATTCTGTACCAGGTCCAGATCCATCAGATAATGCAAATTCGTCAGACACGAAATGTCTGTGATGTTGTTGTGAAAAATCTCCAGGTACTCCAGGTGCTTCAGACTGGCAATGGGTGTAATATCCGTCAGTTCGCACAATGCCACTACCAGCACCCGCAATTCCGGCAGCTTATACAGGAAATCCAGCTTTCTGACCGGATGATGGCCGATATCCAGCGCGTACAGGTTTTTGCACCAGGTCAGCATCTCAATCTCATCATAGGAATAAAAGATACTGCCGTTTTCTTTGGCATAGAAGGTGGAGAAAGCTGTAACATCCGTCCTCACTTTATTCTGCCCTAATCGCAGCTGCACTCCGAACTCAACGTCGGGGCATATTTCACTCAGCTTTTTGTAAGCTTTTAAGCCAATGGTTGAACTATACATATCCACCTTTTTCAGGTTCGGAAGCTGCGCAAGAAACTGATAGAATTTGTCCCATTCATTATTCCGGATACCCTTTTCGATATTGATATACTCAACATCGCTGCTGACGGTCAGGTCCCGGAATGTAACCGTTCCTTTCTCTTCCGCTGTGGCGAAGGAAAAAACCATAACGAGTAACAGCACCAGCAACCCTGCTCTTTTCAGTCTCATTGCGAATTATTCTGCCTTTCTTCTATGGTTCCCGGACGATATACGTTATTATATCAAAATCCTTATTTTCCTTCAAGCTGCAGCTCGTGGGAAAACCCGTTTGTTGCGAATGATGCATTTATCATTTTTGCCCTTTTCTGCCCTTTGGCGAATTAAAAAGACAAACCCCTGTTTCCAGGGGTTTGTCTTGTCCTGATGAATTTGATTATGCCTGACCCGCCATCTTCTTGTAGGAATCACGGCGGACTTTGGCGTCTTCTTCCTGCTGTGCAAACAGTTTCGCGGCAGCATCCGGGAACTGCTGCGCAAGGGAGGTGTAACGCACTTCGCCCTTCAGGAATTCCTGATAATCTCCGGTCGGATCCTTGCTGTCAACAGTCATCGGATTCTCCAGAGCGGGGTTGTAGCGGTACAGCTGCCAGTAGCCGCAGTCCACAGCCTTCTTGATTTCAGCCTGGGCCTTGCCCATGCCGCCCTTGGCCTTCAGGCCGTGGTTGATGCAGGGCGCGTAGGCGATGATCAGGCTGGGTCCGTCATAGGCTTCCGCTTCCAGCATGGCCTTGATGACCTGCTGCGGATTGCTCATGGCGACCTGCGCGACGTACACATAGCCGTAGCTCATGGCCATCATGCCCAGATCCTTCTTCTTGGTGCGCTTGCCGGCCGCGGCGAACTTGGCCACAGAACCGGTGGGCGTTGCCTTGGAGGCCTGGCCGCCGGTGTTGGAATACACTTCGGTGTCGAGCACCAGGATGTTGACATCCTGATTCTGCGCCAGCACGTGGTCCACTCCGCCGTAACCGATATCATAAGCCCAGCCGTCGCCGCCGAAGATCCAGATGCTCTTCTTGGTCAGCAGGTCTTTGTTGGCCAGGATGTAGGCCTTCTTGTCCGCTCCGCCGTCCTTGGCTTCCAGCGCTGCAACCAGTTTTTCACCGGCGGTGCGGGAACCTTCGGCGTTGTTCATATTCTCGAGCCATTCCTTCGCAGCCGCGACGATTGTCTCGTCCTTGCCGACTTCGACCACTTCCGCGATCACTTCCGCCAGCTTGGCGCGGCGCTGCTGGGTTGCAAGGTTCATGCCGAAGCCGAACTCAGCGTTGTCCTCAAACAGGCTGTTGGACCAGGCAGGACCCTGACCCTTCTCGTTGGTGGTGTAGGGACAGGTCGGAGCGCTGCCGCCGTAGATGGAGGAGCAGCCGGTCGCGTTCGCGATCATCATCCGGTCGCCGAACAGCTGGGTAACCAGCTTGACATAGGGCGTCTCGCCGCAGCCGGCGCAGGCGCCGCTGAACTCGAACAGGGGCTTGAGGGCCTGGCTGTTCTTGATGGTTCCCTTGTTTTCGATGCGGTCCGCGATTTCCGGAACGGTCATCGCGTACTCCCAGTTCTCCTCTTCCTTCCGCTGGGTATCCAGGGGCTTCATGACCAGGGCCTTCTGGGTCGGATCGTCCTTCTTCTTGCCGAGGCAGACGTCCACGCAGTTGCCGCAGCCGGTGCAATCCAGCGGGCTGACCTGCACGCGCAGCTGCAGTCCGGCGAATTCCTTGCCGATGGCCTTCTTGGTCACATAGCCGGCGGGCACCTTCGCGTCATCCGCGGTGTAGATGGTGCGGATCGCGGCGTGCGGGCAGACGATGGAGCACATTGCGCAGCCGACGCAGATGTCAGGCTCCCACTCGGGGACCATCACGGCGATGCCGCGCTTCTCGAACTTGGTGGTGCCGGTGGGCACGATACCGCGGGGATCCAGCTTGCTGACGGGCAGCTTGTTGCCTTCCTGAGCAAGAACCGGCGCGATGAATTCATCGTAGTAGGGAGTCGTTCCCGGAACCTTGGCGGGCACAGCGCCTTCCTTCGTGGTCGCCCAGTCAGCGGGAATGTCAACCTTGACCAGACCGGTCAGGGCAGCGTCGATCGCCGCGAAGTTCATGTTCACGACGTCCTGGCCCTTCTTGCCGTAGGAAGCGACGACCTTTTCCTTCATGTACTTGTCGG
>CAMJTZ010000025.1 GCA_946408865.1 uncultured Clostridia bacterium | reverse complement strand
CGCTGCTGACAGCGGGATACCTGCTGCCGGTGGTGATTCACGGTTTCTTCCCGGGCGAGGGATTTGATTACTCCAAACTGCAGAAGCGGGAACCGAACTGGTGGATACTGGTGCCGGTGATTCTGCTGGCAGCGCTGGCGGCCTTCACCATCTGGCCGCAGCCGCTGACGGACCTGGCAAAACGCGTGGCAGACGCCCTGATGTGATACGGAGGGAAATGCCATGAGCTTCATTTTACTGCTGCCGGTACTGCTGCCGGTGCTGGCGGGGGCGGGCGTGATGCTGCTTCCATTCCGGACGCAGCAGGGCCGGAACCGGTGGACGCTGGCAACGGTGACGGGCTGCTCCCTGGTCAACGCCTGGCTGATCGGAACCAGGCCTGCCGCTGTCTTCACGCTGGCGGAACTGACGCCGGAAATTTCCATTGCCTTCCGGCTGGACGGAATCGGCGTGATTTTCCTGGCGCTGATTTCCTTCCTCTGGCCCCTGGCCTCGCTGTATTCCTTTGAATACATGGAAAAAGAGGAGCACCAGGCCCGGTTCTTCGGATGCTACACCATCTGCTACGGCGTTACAGCCGGTGTCGCGCTGAGCGCGAACATGATCACCATGTACCTGTTCGTGGAGCTGCTGACGTTGATTACAGTGCCGCTGGTGGCTCATCACGGGGACCGGAAGTCCATGCGGGCAGCCCGGATGTATATGGTTTATTCCATCAGCGGCGCCGCCCTTTCCCTGATCGGGATCATGCTGCTGATCAGCCGGACCGGACGCGCGGACTTTGTATTCGGCGGAGCGGCGGCCGCCGCCGCGAATGAGGACGGACTGCTGACCGCGGCCTGGATGATGACTTTCCTGGGATTCGGCGTGAAAGCAGCCATCGTGCCCTTCCATGCCTGGCTGCCGAAGGCCGGTGTGGCGCCGACGCCTGTGACAGCGCTGCTGCACGCGGTGGCGGTGGTGAATAGCGGTGTTTTCGCGGTGATCCGGAGCACCTATTTTGCCTTCGGGACGGCGATGTTGGCCGGGACCTGGGGACAGAAAACCGCGCTGGCGATCACGGTGGTGACCATCCTGTATGGATCCGTTACCGCCTTCCGGGAACAGCATATCAAGCGCCGCCTGGCGTATTCGACCATCAGCAACCTGAGCTATATCCTCTTTGGTGCCATGCTGATGACAACCGCCGGACTGACGGCTGCCATGAGCCATTTCCTGTTCCACGGCGTCATCAAGATTACCTTGTTCTTCTGCGCCGGTGCGGTGATTACCCGGACCGGACGGGAGTATATGATCGAGATGAGCGGACTGGGGTGCAGGATGCCCCGGACCTATGCCGCCTACACCATGGGTGCCCTGGCCCTGACCGGAGTGCCCCTGCTCCCCGGGTTTGTCAGCAAGATGAACCTGATCCGCGCGGCGGGGGAGACCGGCGGTGTATACGCATTTTTCGGAATCGGCGCGCTGCTGCTTTCCGCGCTGCTGATGGCGGGATACCTGATCCTGCCCTCCGTCCGCGCCTGGATTATGCCAGAGGACGCGCATCAGCTGTTTACAGAGAAGGATCGTGATCCGGACTGGAGGATCCTGGCGGTGCTGGCGGTACTGTGCATTACGATGCTGGCCCTGGGCTGCTGCTCCGTGCCGGTGATGAACGCGCTGGAGGCCCTGGTGGCCGGGACGGGAGGTGGACCGGTATGACAGGAACCATTCTTCTGCCTGTACTGGTGCTGCTGCCCATGACCGGCGCGCTGCTGTCCTACCTGGTGGGCCGGAGGAACAAGGAGGCACGGAACCGTTTTGCCCTGCTGGTGACCGTGGCGGAAGCCGTGCTGGTGGCCCTGGCGCTGGTCCGGGTCTGCAACGGGGAGGAACCCTTCTGCGAACTGCCGGAGCTGCTGGGAGGCATCCGCTTTGAGATGGACGGATTCCAGGGTGTCTATACCGCTGTGGCGGCCCTGATGTGGATGATGACCAGCCTGTTTTCAGCGGAATACCTGCATCATTACCGGAACCGGAACCGCTACTGGTTCTTCACGCTGCTGACCTTCGGAGCCACAGTGGGCGTGTTCCTGGCGGCGGACCTGATGACGGCCTTCATCTTCTTTGAAATCATGTCCTTCACCTCCTGGGTGATGGTGGTGCACGACGAAAACCCGGCGGCCATGCGGGCGGGACAGACGTATCTCGCGGTGGCCGTCCTCGGCGGCATGGTGATGCTGATGGGCCTGTTCCTGCTCAGCAATCTGACGGGTACCCTGCGCATTTCAGAACTGCGGGCTGCCTGCGCCGCGGTTCCGGCGGAGCGGCGGACGGAGCTGTACCTGGCGGGAGCACTGATCCTGTTCGGATACGGCGCCAAGGCGGGTATGTTCCCGCTGCATATCTGGCTGCCCAAAGCGCATCCGGCCGCGCCGGCCCCGGCATCCGCCCTGCTGTCCGGTATCCTGACCAAGGCCGGTATTTTCGGCGTGCTGGTGCTGTCCGCCCGGGTGTTCCTGCATGACGGAGGCTGGGGAACGGCCCTGCTGGCCCTGGGGGAAATGACCATGCTGCTGGGGGCCGTGCTGGCGGTTTTCTCCGTCAACCTGAAGAAAACCCTGGCCTGTTCCTCCGTATCACAGATCGGGTTTATCCTGACGGGGATCGGGATGCAATGCCTGCTGGGCGAGGAAAACGGACTGGCGGTCTGGGGCACGGAACTGCACATGATCAACCATTCCATGTTCAAACTGGTGCTGTTCATGTGCGCCGGCGCCGTCTATATGAACACCCACAAGCTGAACCTGAACGATATCCGGGGCTTCGGCCGGGGAAAGCCCGTGCTGACGGCGGCCTTCCTGTGCGGATGCCTGGGAATTGCCGGCGTTCCGTTCTTCAGCGGATACATCAGCAAAACCCTGCTGCATGAAAGCATTGTGGAATACACGGAAGTGCTGGCGGAGACGGGAAGCTCCGTGCTGCTGATGAAGGGTGCGGAATGGGTGTTCCTGCTGAGCGGCGGGCTGACGGCCGCCTACATGACGAAACTGTTTGTGGCGGTATTTGTGGAAAAGAACGCGGACCCGGCGGTGCAGGCGCGGTATGACGGCCTGAACCGGAAATACATGAACCGCTTCAGCGCGGCGGCCCTGCTGATTCCGGCGGCCCTGCTGCCGCTGATGGGCACGACGCCCTCCGCCACCATGGCGCGGATCGCGGAGATGGGCCAGGAATTCATGAACGGGGAAGGGGTACACCATGCGATCCACTGGTTCTCCCTGGAAAACCTGAAGGGTGCCGGCATCTCCCTGGCCATCGGGGCAATTGTTTACTTCGGTGTCATCCGTCCGCTGCTGACGCGGAAAAAGCAAAACGGAATCCGGGAATACACGGACCGCTGGCCCACCTGGCTGGACCTGGAGGAGGCGGTATACCGGCCCCTGGTATCCGGCGTGACCTGGCTGACGACCCGGATCTGCGGCGGGATCAACACCTTCGGCAGCAAAATCTTGCCGGCGGCCTGCCGGTTCCTGATGGAGAAACCCATCCGGCTGCTGGCTTCGGTTCCAGACGCCCTGACGGATGAGGAAGACCGCCGGCCGCTGGCGCGGGGTATCCGCGGGGCTGTGCGGAACGTGATCCGCGGAATCGCGCTGATTCCGGACGCGGCGGCAGACCTGGCGGAGAAGAGCATTCTCCGCAGGATTCCGATTCCCGCGATTAAGCCCGGGGACAGCCAGCCGGACGACCTGTCGGTGCCGGATGTGGTACCGAAAAAAGCTGTCAACATCGTCAACAGCTTTTCGTACGGTCTGATTCTGTTTGGTGCCGGATTGATCGCGGTGTTACTGTACCTGATTTTCAACTGACAGCGGGGGAAAACCTCAGCTGTTTTCGAGGGCCTGCGCCAGATCGGCGACCAGGTCCTCTTTGCTTTCCAGGCCGACGCTGAGGCGCACCAGATCCGGCGAGACGCCGGCGGCCAGCAGTTCCTCGTCGTTCATCTGGCGGTGGGTGGCGCTGGCGGGGTGGAGGCAGCAGCTGCGCGCGTCCGCCACGTGGGTTTCAATGGCGAAGACCTTCAGCTTCTTCATGAACGCCTCCGCGGCTTTGCGGCCGCCTTTGACGCCGAAGGAAACGACGCCGCAGGAACCGCCCGGCAGGTATTTCTGCGCGCGGGCGTAATACCGGTCGCCGGGAAGGCCGCAGTAGCTGACCCAGGCGACCTTGTCGCTGGAGGCCAGGAATTCCGCGACGGCCTGCGCATTCTCACAGTGGCGCTTCATGCGGACGTGCAGACTTTCGAGGCCGAGATTCAGCAGGAAAGCGCTCTGGGGGCTCTGGACGGAACCGAAGTCCCGCATCAGCTGGCTGGTGGCCTTGGTGATGAAGGCGCCGGCCAGGCCGAACTTCTCAGCGTACACGATGCCGTGGTAACTTTCATCCGGTGTGGTGAGGCCGGGGAATTTCTCCGGATCAGCCAGCCAGTCAAATTTCCCGCTGTCCACGATGCAGCCGCCCACGGCGCTGCCATGGCCGTCCATATATTTGGTGGTGGAGTGGGTGACGATATCGGCGCCCCATTCGATGGGACGGCAGTTGACGGGCGTGGCGAACGTGTTGTCCACAATCAGCGGAACGCCGTGCCGGTGCGCGGCGGCGGCGAACAGTTCAATATCCAGCACGCACAGGGCAGGATTGGCGATGGTCTCGCCGAAAACGGCCTTCGTGTTCGGCCGGAAGGCCGCGTCCAGTTCCTCAGCGGTGCAGTCCGGGGAGACGAAGGTGAAATCGATGCCCATCTTCTTCATCGTGACGGCGAAAAGGTTGTAGGTGCCGCCGTAAATGGCGGAGCAGGCAACCACATGGTCGCCGGCGTTGGCGATGTTGAAGACCGCGTAGAAATTGGCAGCCTGGCCGGAACCGGTCAGCATGGCGGCGGCGCCGCCCTCCAGCGCGCAGATCTTCGCGGCGACGGTGTCGCAGGTGGGATTCTGCAGGCGGGAATAGAAATAGCCGGAGGCTTCCAGGTCAAACAGTTTGCCCATATCCTCGCTCGTGTCGTATTTGAAGGTTGTGGACTGGATGATCGGGATCTGGCGGGGTTCGCCGTTCTTCGGGGTGTAGCCGCCCTGGACGCAGATGGTTTCGATGCCTGGCATGGGAGATTCCTTCTTTCGTGTGTTATTCATGGCTGCCGTCCGGCAGCTCGTCCGCTTCGATGTCTTCCGCGATGACGACGTCGCTGTCCTCCGGAAGCGCGTCTTTCGAATCTTCGAAAGGAATGTAGACGGTGCCGGTATTGAACATCCGGAAGATTACTTCATAGTGCGGATCTTTGAGACCGGTTGCCGGATCCTCGCGCCAGCCGTTGTCTGTCGGCTGGCCCAGGTATTCGATCCGCGTGTCAGGGAGGGCTTCCTCCAGTTCCTGCCGCTCTTCCGCCGACAGCTCATATTTTTTCATTTTTCCGCGGCACATCCCGGAGATCCACAGCCGTTTGAGCCATTTCATCTCCTTCAGGGGACGCCAGTCCTTCACGGCGTTGTTGGCAAGGTTCAGGTCCATGAGGTTTGTCAGCTTCGTGAGCGGGGAAATATCTGTGATGCCGCAGGAGAAAAGCTCCAGGTACTCGAGCTCTTTCAGTTCGCCGACGGTTTCAATGTTCTTCAGGTGATTGTTGTCGCCCAGGATCAGGACCCGCAGGTGCGGCATGCTCCGCAGGAAGGAGATATCCGTCAGGTTGTTGTGTCCCAGGTCGAGGGCTTTGAGCTTCGTGCAGTATTTCAGGAGGACGAACTCGGAACTCCTGTGCTTCGGATGGAAGCCGTGCAGCGTGGAATACGCTTCGGCGTCGGAGCGGATGATGTGGTAATACATCATCTTCAGCGTCCAGCCGAATTCGATGCCCGGGAATGCTTTTTCCAGTTTTTCGACGCGGGCCGCGTCCACCGTGGTTGCGAACATGTTCACCTGTTTCAGGTTCGGGAATTTTTTCAGGAACGCGCTGAAATCGGCCCAGTTTCCGACGACCTGGTCCCCGAGGTCAATGGTTTCCGCGTTCCGGTCAAAGGAAACGCTGCCGAAGGAAACCGTTTCCGCCCGGGCGGCTCCGAAGAGGAGCAGGAGGGCGGCCAGGAAAGCGGTGAATCGTCTCATCCGGTCAGATCCTTTCAGGTTGCTGGAAGCGTTGCCGGAAAACCGGCGCGCGTAAAAAAGCAGAAACATTTTATCATGGCGGAAGGGAAGGAACAAGGGAAGAAACCGAAAAAACCGGATGAAAAACAGACCCGGGCCGGCATTGAAGTTCCACGGACGGTATGGTAAAATTATTCAGTTGCGTACAATCTGAACGGCACAGAAAGTGAGGACCGGAACGGTATGATCAAGAAACTGATGTCCAGGGTCCGGGAGTATAAGAAGCAGGCTATCGCGACGCCGCTGTTCATGGTGGGAGAGGTCGCGATGGAGGCGCTGATCCCGATGATTATGGCCATGCTGATTGACCGGGGAATCGGGACGGACGAGCGTCCCGGCAGTCTCGGACAGATTCTCCTTTACGGCGGGGTCCTGCTGGCGGCAGCGATGATTTCGCTGTTTTCCGGCGTGATGAGCGGCCGGATGGCGGCAGTTTCCTCCGCCGGATTCGCGCGGAACCTGCGGCATGACATGTACTACCGGATTCAGGAGTTTTCCTTTTCCAATATCGACAAATTCAGCACGTCCTCGATTATCACGCGCCTGACCACGGACGTCACCAACGTGCAGAACAGCTTCCAGATGATCCTGCGGATGGCGGTGCGCGCCCCGCTGATGCTGCTGTTCTCGCTGATCATGGCGATGACGATCAACGCGCGGATTTCGCTGGTGTTCGTGTTTACGCTGCCGGTGCTGGCCGTGGGAATCTACCTGATCATGAGCCGGACGCATCCGATTTTCCGCCGCGTATTCCAGACCTATGACAAGCTGAACAACGTCGTGCAGGAGAATGTACGCGGGATCCGGGTTGTGAAAAGCTTCGTGCGCGAGGATTACGAAACGGAGAAGTTCACGGGTATTTCCGGTTCCATCTACAAGGATTTCGTCAAGGCGGAGCGGAACATCGCTTTCATGTCCCCGCTGATGATGACCTGCATCTACGCCTGCACGCTGGTGATTTCCTGGCTGGGCGCCAAAGCGATCATCGCCTCCGGCAACGATCCGGCCGCGGGCCTGACCACCGGACAGCTGATGAGCCTGATCGCCTATGTGATCCAGATTCTGTCCAGCCTGATGATGCTCTCCTTCACCTTCCTGATGATTACGATGAGCCGGGCTTCCGCGCAGCGGATTGTGGAAGTGCTCGACGAGGAACCGGACATCACTTCCCCCGCGGACGCGGTAAGCAGCGTGAAGGACGGATCCATCGACTTCGACCATGTATCCTTCAGCTACGCGAAGGACAGCGAGCGCGAAACGCTGAGCGATATCGACCTGCATATCCCCTCCGGCGCGGTGGTCGGGATCCTGGGCGGCACCGGCAGCGGCAAGAGCTCCCTGGTGCAGCTGATTCCGCGGCTGTATGACGCCACGAAGGGCACGGTGCGGATCGGCGGCGTGGACGCGAAGGAATACGACCTGACGGCCCTGCGCGACGGGGTGGCCATGGTGCTGCAGAAGAACGAGCTGTTCAGCGGCACGATCCGGGACAACCTGCGCTGGGGCAATGAGAACGCCACGGACGAGGAAATTGAGGAAGCCTGCAGGCTGGCCCAGGCGGATCCCTTTATCCAGGATTTCCCCGACAAATACGACACCTGGATCGAACAGGGCGGAACCAACGTATCCGGCGGCCAGAAGCAGCGGCTGTGCATCGCCAGGGCGCTGCTGAAAAAGCCGAAGATCCTGATTCTTGACGACAGCACCAGCGCGGTGGACACCCGGACGGACGCGCAGATCCGCGCGGGTTTCCGCTCCTTCATCCCCGAAACGACCAAGCTGATTATCGCCCAGCGCGTGGCCTCCGTGAAGGACGCCGACCTGATCGTCGTGCTGGAGAACGGAAAGATCGCGGACGCCGGTACCCACGACGAGCTGATGGCGCGCTGCGAAATCTACCGCGAAGTCCATGATTCCCAGACGAAGGGAGGCGAGGACAATGAGTGAGCGCGGACGCGGACCGCGGGCTTTTGCTCCCCGCCAGCCGCTGGACAAAAAAACGCTGGGACGCCTGTTCGGATACCTGAAACCCTACTGGCCCCGGCTGATCCTCGTCCTGCTGTGCATCGTCCTGAACGCGGTGGCGACCGCCTCCGCGGCGACCTTCCTGGGCGAAGTGATCGACCACCATATCATGCCGATGCTGGCGCAGACAAATCCGGAATTCAGCGGGCTGCTGAACGCGATCCTGCGGATGGCGGCCCTGTACGGCCTGGCAATTGTCGCCACCTTTGTCCAGGCGCGGATCATGGCGGTCATCAGCCAGAGCGTGCTGCGCAGGGTGCGGGACGAGATGTTCACGCATATGCAGACGCTGCCGGTCCGGTACTTTGACTCGCATACCCACGGCGAGGTCATGAGCTACTACACCAACGACGCAGACACCCTGCGCCAGCTGATGAGCCAGGTGCTGCCCCAGACCATCTCCTCCGTGATCACCCTGACGGTGGTCTTCATCTCCATGCTGGGCTGCAGCGTGTGGCTGACGCTTGTCATGGTCATCGGGACGGTCTTCATGCTGAAGGCGACCGTGAAAATCGGCAGCGGCAGCGCGAAATTCTTCGGGAAGCAGCAGAAATCCCTGGCCTCCCTGAACGGGTATGTTGAGGAAATGATCAACGGCCAGAAGGTTGTCAAGGTGTTCAACCACGAACCGGAAGCGAAGAAGGGATTCGACGAGCGGAACGACGAGCTGACCGAAAATATGACGGAAGCCAACAAGCTGGGGAACATTCTCGGCCCGGTGAACAACAACATGGGCCACCTGCTGTACGTGGTGCTGGCGATTGTCGGCGGCGCCCTGGCCATCGGCAACGTGACCAACGTGAGCCTGACCGGTATCGGAACGCTGACGCTGGGCAACATCGCCGCGTTCCTGACCCTGAGCCGCAACTTCATGATGCCCGTCAACCAGATGGCGCAGCAGATCAGCTTTATCGCTATGGCGGTCGCCGGCGCGGGCCGGATCTTTGCTCTGATGGACGAACAGCCGGAAGCGGACAACGGTTATGTGCACCTGGTCAACGCCCGGGAAGAGAACGGCGTGCTGACCGAGGCGGAAGAGCGTACCGGCCTGTGGGCCTGGAAGCATCCGCACAGTGCGGACGGCACCGTGACCTACACGAAACTGGCCGGCGACGTGGTGATGCAGGGCGTGGACTTCGCCTACGATCCGGAGAAGCCGGTGCTGCATGACATCACCCTCTACGCCCGCCCGGGCCAGAAAGTGGCCTTTGTCGGCGCGACCGGCGCCGGGAAAACGACGATCACCAACCTGATCAACCGCTTCTACGACATCGCGGACGGCAAGATCCGCTATGACGGCATCAACATCAACAAGATCTGCAAGTCCGACCTGCGCAGGTCCCTGGGCGTGGTGCTGCAGGACGTGAACCTGTTCACCGGCACGGTGATGGACAATATCCGCTACGGCAAGCTCGACGCGACGGATGAGGAATGTATCGCCGCCGCGAAACTGGCGAACGCGGACGATTTTATCACCCGCCTGCCGGAAGGCTACCAGACCGTGCTCAAGGGCGACGGAAGCGGCCTGAGCCAGGGCCAGCGCCAGCTGATCTCCATCGCCCGGGCAGCGGTGGCCGATCCGCCGGTGATGATTCTGGACGAAGCGACCTCCTCCATCGACACGCGGACCGAGGCGCTGGTGCAGAAGGGCATGGACAAGCTGATGGAAGGCCGCACGGTGTTCGTCATCGCGCACCGGCTCTCCACCGTGCAGAACAGCGACGTCATCATGGTGCTGGATCACGGGCGGATTATCGAGCGCGGCAGCCACGATCAGCTGATTGCCGAAAAGGGACAGTATTACCAGCTGTATACCGGCGCTTTTGAACTGGAATAAGAACGGTTTTCCCAGAATATCAGACAGGCCCGGAGCTTTGCGCTTCCGGGCCTGTTTCCGTCTGTGACTTCTCTCAGAGGCCTAAATCCTCGGGGGTAATCTCCTCAATCTCCATCCGGGCGCCGGATTCCTCCTCCGGGAGGGTTTCGAGGTATTCCTCCAGGCAGAGGTCCTGATCCCGCATGGCGAGGGCGTGCTCCACGCCCACATACCGGATGTGCCATTCCTCGGCGGCGAAGCCGGTAATGGCCTGCTTGCCTTCCTGATAGCGGATGATGAATCCGTATTCCCAGCAGTGGGCATGCAGCCATTTGCACTGCTTTGTGCCCTTGAAGGCGGAAGCGCCTTTCGCCGTGATATCGATGGCGAGACCCAGGTGATGCTCGCTGCAGCAGGGCTCCGCCACGGTGTTCAGCGCATGGGTGCGGGCCCGGGAGCGGCTCCAGCCCGGATGATCCTTCAGCGCACTGCTGATCTTGTTCTCCAACACACGCTGCTGCTCGGCAATGCTGCGGTACGCGGCGTTGATTTTCCAGTTTTTCACGCCGTCGGCCGCGGCGGCGTCCAGCATTTCGTTCAGCGCGTCCACCGCTTCGCGCACGGCCGTCAGGTCCTTGTATTTCAGGGTGACGAGCTTCTCATCGGTATTGCCCTTCAGCGGAATCAGCCCCGCCGGAACAAAGTCCTCCGCCACCGGGTGATCCTTGTTGACCAGGAAGGGAACGCTGCCCGACACGACGTCCACCGTGACTTCGGCCGCTGCGGAACAGCAGGCGCAGAAAAGCAGCGTCCATACGAGAACGGTACAGAGCAGGGAAAGGCATTGTTTCTGCATGCGCGGGGACCCTCCTTCCGGCGTTTTCTTCCCATTTGTCACGCAGAGTATAGCACAGATCGCCTGCCTGCACAAACCGGGCGGGCATGGACGCTTGTTGCGTCAGGGAAAAAATGGTATACTGACCCGGAAATGAAAAAGGGGAGGAAACTGCGGAAATGCCGGATGTAGCCTTGCACGCCGTTTTCGGACGGGAGGTCCGGGCGGAGATGGACAGCGGGACCGCGGCGCATATCCGGGAGATTCCGTATACCTTCGCGCTCTTCGGGCCGGATCTCTGGTTCATGTACCAGCCCTGGAAGCGGCGGGAAGGCCGCGGACGACGGATGCACACCACCCGGACGGGTGAATTCCTGACTTCGCTGGCAAAGCGGGCCAGGGAAAGCGCGCATCCGGACGAGCTGTTTTCCTACCTGGCCGGCTTCCTGTGCCACTATGCGCTGGACGCCGCGACGCACCCTTATATCATTCACATGACAGAAGAAAAGACAAAGTTTCCGCGCGGGCATATGAGCTTTGAGCATACGCTGGACCGGCTGGAGATGGAGCGGGCCGGCGTATGGGGCGAAAGGCACCCGGTGACGGATCATTATTTCCCGAAACTGCGCCTGCCGGAATGCATGAAAGAGGATATCGACACGGTCTTCCGGGACGTCTACGGCTGGGACAACTGCTGGAAGGCACTGAATGCGTCCTGTCCGCGGTACCGGCTGTGCTACCGGGTGCTGGAGAATCCCCGGGGTCTGTTCACGCGCATCGCGGGATGGAGCGGAAAGGCGGCTCTGAAGTCCATGACATATATCCATTCCCACTTCGAGGGAACGGACGTGGAAAACAGGGCGAAGGCGCTGTGGACCCACAGCCATGAGGCATCCGAACAGTCCACGGCGGCGTTCAGCGAGCTGAAGGACGCGGCCCGCCGCGACGCGGCGGAAATGATTCAGGCCGCGTACCGCTATATCTTCCTGTCCGAAATTTCTTTTGAAGAACTGAAGGAACGCATCGGAAACCGCTCCTACCTGAGCGGCCTGCCGGCGGACGATCCGCGGAACACGGCGGTTTCCTTCCTGCTGCCGCCGCGGAAAGAAGAAAGGAAGGGGCGCAGATGACGCTGGATGCGAACAGCCTGACCACCAATATCCTGGTGACGGTCATGGTGGGGCTGCTGGTGATCGTGCTGCCCTGGGCGGACCGGAAGATCTGCACGCGCCTGGGCGTGAACCTGCACGGAGGACTGAGCACGAATCCGCAGGCAGACCGGGTGCTGCGCATCCGCCAGGCGATTCTGACGGGCGGCCTGGCCGTCTACCTGCTGATCTATTTCTGGCTGACCTTCCTTTCCCGCTCCGCGATGAACACCTACGCGGTGCATGTGGCGCCGCTGGAGGACCTGAAGAACGCCTTTGAGACGGAGCACGGCTTTTCGGATGTGCTCCGGCGCCTGTTTTCGGAAGGCTTTGCCGTCTTCCGGAATATCCGGCTGGTGCGGCCGGAGGACATCGCCCAGTTCTACATGAACATGATGGTTTTCGTTCCGCTGGGCTATCTGCTGCCCTATACCTTCCGGTGGTTCCGGGAACGGGTGCAGACCCGGCCGGTGGGCGTGTGCTTCCTGATCTCCTTCTTTACGGAAAACATGCAGCTGATGAGCCAGCGCGGCCTGTACGACCTGGACGATCTGATTTCCAACACCCTCGGCGGATTCGCCGGGCAGATGCTGTATATCGCCTTTGCCTATATGCTGACACATCCGGACTGGCGGGCGGATCTGAAAAGCCGCCGCAGCTGGAAGAAAAAAGGCGGAAAGCGGGCACTGTATCCCAGCCGCCGGCGGATTTACGCCAACTGCACCTACCTGCGCGCAACCGACCGCGAGGCGGTCTGGAATTTTTATGTGCGGAAGCTGGGTTACCGTCCGGTTCCGCGCAGCGGTTCCGGGGCGCAGGAGGAGAATGTGCTGCTGCTTTCCCTGGGACGCAGCCGGATCCGGATCTGCTGCGACGGAAACGGGGAACCGCTGCTGCCGCAGGCGCTGCGCATCAGCGCCTACGGGCTTTCCGTGATCCGGGAAAACCTGATCGAACAGGGAATCGATCCCGGAGCATATAAAGAGGACCCGTATACCGGGCAGCGGGAGCTGCGGTTTACGGGTCCGGATGACGTACAGATTACGATTACGGAAGTCCGGTAACGGCGGAAGCTTATTTTTCCGCCGCGGCCAGCTGTTTCCAGATGCCGGTGGACCGCAGCGCGGGGAGCACCGCATGATAGAACAGCGGCGCCACGACGATCGCGAAGGCGGCGTTGATCAGCGAGGGCACCAGTTTGGCAACCAGCACGGACGGAATCGTATCCGCCGGCACCGGCTCCACCCACATCTTGAAAATCCAGGTTTTCAGCATATACAGCGCCACATAGGTCAGCGAACCGGCAACGCAGCTGAGGAACAGCGGCGGAAGGGTGGCCGTCAGGGCGGCGTCTTCGTGCTTCCGTTTCCAGACGCGGTAGATGACCGCGGTCACCCAGGCCATGGCGAACTTGCTGACGAAGGTGATTGCCGCGTTCAGAAAATCATATCCGCCGAAAAGCACATCATACAGCGCGGAGCCGAGCCCGGCCGAAAGGCCGCCGGTCACCGGCCCCAGCAGCAGCCCCGCCAGCAGGCACATGGCGTTGGCGAAGTGCACCTTGGACTGCCCCAGCGGAATCCGGAACAGGGTGATCACGCAGATAATGGCGGCCATTACGGCGCCGAAGACAATTCTTGTAATCTGGTTTTTGCCTGAATTCATTTCCATCCTCTCCTCTTGACTTTCGTTGTCAGGAAGTATATGCTTCATTTGGCAATATGAAAAGTACCAGAAAAGGAGAAAAATATAATACCAGATGAGAACGAGCAAACCGGCTTACCTGGAACTGTATGAAGCGCTGCGGGAGGAGATCCTCTCAGGCATCCGGCCTTGCGGAAGCCGGCTGCCGTCGCGCCGCTCCCTGGCGCGGGACCGGGGAATCAGCGAAATCACGGTGGATCACGGAATTGAGCTGCTGTGCGAGGAAGGATACGCCGAGGCGCGCCCGCGCAGCGGGGTATACGTGACCTACCGGGCGGGAGACGGGTTTTCCCTGCCGGCGGGACAGACGCGGCCTGTTCCTTCCGGAGTTCCGGAGCGCGCGCCGCGGACGGAAAGCCGCGAAACTTTCCCGTTTCCGACGCTGGCCCGGGTGATGCGGCGGGTGATCACCGACTACGCGGAGGCGCTGCTGGTGAAACCGCCGAATACCGGGTGCGAAGCGCTGCGGGAGGCGATCAGCGCCTATCTGGCCCGCAACCGGGGCATCCGGGCGGAGAAGGAGCAGATTGTGATCGGCGCCGGGGCGGAGTACCTCTACGGTCTCGTGGTGGAGATGCTCGGGCGGGACCGGATCTGGGGCCTGGAATCCCCCTCCTATGAAAAAATCGAGCGGGTGTACCGCTCGCGGGGCGTGACCTGCGACCTGCTTCCGCTGGGAAAGGACGGCATCGTTTCCGAAGCGCTGCAGGGAACAAAGGCCTCCGTGCTGCATATTACGCCGTTCCGCTCTTTCCCGACCGGCATAACGGCTTCCGCCTCCAAGCGGCAGGAATACCTGCGCTGGGTTTCCGCGCCGGACCGGTATATTGTCGAGGACGACTACGAATCGGAGTTTTCGCTGCTGCGCAAGCCGGAGGAAACGGTTTTCGCCGCCACCCGGATGCAGAACGTGATCTATCTGAATACCTTCTCCCGGACCGTATCCCCGTCCATGCGGGTGGGCTATATGGTGCTGCCGGAGAAGATGGTTCCCCTGTTCCGCAGGAAGGTCGGATTTTACTCCTGCTCCGTTCCCGCCTTTGAACAGTATGTGCTTTCGGAGCTGCTGAAGAACGGGGAGTTTGAACGCTATATCAACCGGGTGCGCCGGCGGGAGCGCAGGATGCCTTAATCCTCGCCGTCGAGGCGGGAAAACCCTTCGCCGAGCGCCTCATGCGCATCGGTGATGAACATGAAGGCATTTTCATCTTCCTCCTGCACGATCCGCTTGACCGCCATAATCTCCTGCCGTGCGGCCACGCACAGCACCACCGGCTGCTGCCGGCCGGTATAGGCGCCCCTGGCTTCGAGATGGGTGACGCCGCGGCCGACCTCGTCCATGAGGCGGGTGGTGATCTTTTCCCACGCTGCCGTCATGATGAAGCAGGCCTTGTTGCCGCCGAAGCCCATCATTACCGCGTCAATGACCTTGGAGCAGACATAGATGCAGATGAATGCGTAGAGCGCCTGCTCCGTACCGATGAAGACGGCGGCGGACAGGACGACCGCGCAGTCCAGGGCGAAAAGGAACATGCCCACCGAAATAAAGGGCAGGCGCCGGTGCACCATCCGGGCGATCATATCCGTTCCGCCGGTGGTGGCGCCGCCGCGCAGGATCAGCCCCAGGCCGGCGCCCTGCACCACGCCGCCGAAGAGCGTTCCCAGCAGGGGATCGGTGCTCACGGGGCGGATCGGCAGCACGTCGATCAGCACGGAAAAAAGCAGGGTCGCGATCAGGCTGCGGAAGGCAAAGAGCTTACCCATGGACCGGTAGCCGATCAGAAACAGCGGAATATTCATCGCCAGCGTCACGGTGCCGACCGGCCAGTGCAGCAGGTAATTCAGCACCGTGGCCACGCCGGACAGGCCGCCGGGGGCGATGTTGTTGGGAAGGAGAAAGGCGGGATAGGAGGCGGCGGCGATCAGGCAGCCGGCCAGGATCTGCAGATAGCTGAAAGCGATTCTGCGCGGACCGAGCGTACGGAAATGTTCCCTCATGGATTCCCGGATGCGGAGTTTCATGGAAATGCTCCTTTGAGGTGTTTTCGGCAGGAGCCGCGGACGTTCAGCGGACCTCCACGGAGAGACGGTGGGGCAGGCAGATGATCATTCCGAACATGACCCGGGTCTCAAGATTGTCCCGGGTGACTTCCTCCATTTTCACGCAGTCCTGCCCGTCGCAGTTGGCGTGTTCCATGCGCACGGAAGTGCCGGTGATCCGCAGGGTGTTTTCATCCCCGTTTTCCTGCAGCACCTGCACGGTATGGGGCTCGGAGAAGGGGAGGCTCAGGATTTCCCTGCCGTCGAGCGTAAGGTAAACCCGAAGGTCGTCCGTCTTCTCCGGGGAAACGGACGGGGAGGAAAGCGCTTTTCCGTCCACGAGCACGCGGAGCCCGGCGGCCGGGCGCGTCCAGGGATGCAGCAGCAGAAGACAGACCGCGGCCGCTGCCACCAGCAGAGCGGCGGCAGCCCAGTATTTTCTTTTCATGCGGCATCCACCTCCGGGATCTTTCGGACTGTCTGCATCCTAACACAAAGCAGGCGGAAACGCAACCGCGGCGAGGTTTGCTTTTTACGCGTTTTCATGCGATAATATACAAAACAGCAAAAGAGTTTGCGGAGGAGCAATATGCTGAAAATCGGACATTTTACCGATACCTTTCTTCCCGTTGTGGACGGGGTGGGCCGCGTTGTGCAGGCGTATGCGGAAACGCTGGCCGGTATGGGGCACCAGGTAACCGTCGTCGCACCGATGTATGATACGGGATCAAGGGCGGGTTTTCCTTTTGAGCTGGTGGATTTCATGGGCGCCCCCATGCCCGGAATGAAGCAGTACAGGCTCGGGGAGGCAATGCTTGACGCGCATTACCGCAAGCGGATCCGGATGGTGGAACTGGACATCGTGCACGCGCACAGCCCCTTTACCGCCGGGTCTGAGGCGCTCCGCCTGGCGGTGGTGCGGAAGCTGCCGCTGGTGGGCACCATTCATTCCAAGTACTATGACGATTTTCTGAAAGCCACGAAGTCGGAGTCCATCGCGAAGATGATGACGAAGATGGTGGTGAATTACTATAACCGCTGCGACGAGGTCTGGACCGTCGGGAAGAACATGGCGGACGTGCTGTACAGCTACGGCTACGAGGGGGAGATTCAGGTCATTCCCAACGGCGCGACGCTGCGCACGGGGCATCCGTCGGACGCGGAGGAAGTGACCCGGCGCTTTGGCCTGGGCGACGATCCGATGATTCTCTTTG